>JAHELQ010000671.1:0-2326 GCA_024644125.1 Candidatus Aminicenantota bacterium
TGGGAGATGCGCCAGTGCATAAAAAAATCGATTGTTTTCTCATAGGCCATAATCAAGTTGATTTCAGTGATTATGAAAAGAGTCTGGCCTCTATGGGGACCGCCTCCGGCGCCTACCGGGATCTGGATTTAAATTTTGTCCGTTACAACGACACCGCCTGCTCGGCGGCGGATATTTTCAATATGTTTTGCGCCAACCGGTATTACTCGGACAGAGACATCGCCCCCCTCAGACCGGTCGAAACGTTCGGCGCCGCCATTTCGACGTTGGGTACATACCTGCATAACCGGGGATTTACCTTTGATTTCATCAATTCCTTCCAGGACCAAAAAGAGCGATTGGCGGAGATGCTGAAGCAAGGAGACATCCTTAGTGTGGCCATCACCACGACATTTTATATCACCGCGCTTCCCATCGCTCAAATTATCGAGTTTGTACGCCGTTTTGATCCGGCGGTCAAAATCATCGTTGGCGGCCCCTTTATCTCCACCAAAGACCATACGCTGGAGGCCGAGGAATTCAATTCGTTCTTATGCTCTCTGGGGGCGGATTTTGTCGTGAGCAGCACGCAGGGAGAAGGGTCCCTCGTCAAAATCCTGGAATCGCTCAAAGGGCGACGCGATCCCGGGACCATTCCGAATCTCTTCTCGCGTGGGCCGGAGAGCGGTTACCGGTTGACATTCAAGCAGCGCGATTCGGAAGCGCTGGATGGCGACATGGTGAACTGGGATCTATTCAAAGGCCGCACTGGACCGTACGTAAACGTGAGAACATCCATTTCTTGCCCCTTCGCCTGCTCCTTTTGCGGCTACCCGGAGCGGGCCGGCGATTACAGGCCTGCCGGACTGGAAGCGGTGGAACGGGAGCTCGATAGCCTCGCCAGGCTGGATGGACTTCGGTTGGTGAATTTCATCGACGACACCTTCAATGTCCCGCCAGAACGGTTCAAGGAAATCATGCGCCTGTTTATCCGAAAAGGCTACAATTTTAAATGGTTTTCCTACTACCGCTGCCAATTCGCGGACCGGGAAACAGTCGAATTGATGAAAGAGAGCGGTTGCCAGTTGGTCTTCCTGGGGCTGGAATCCGGCGACGACGGACTCCTTGCCAATATGAACAAAAAAACCGACGTCGAAAAATACCTGCGGGGAATCGCTCTATTGAAGGAACACGGCATCAAGACCCTGGGGAATTTTATCATCGGCTTCCCCGGCGAAACAGAGGAAACAGTGCGCAATACCATCGACTTCATCAACAAGAGCGGCATCGATTTTTACAGGGCTCAACTTTTTTATTACGAACCTATCACTCCCATCTCCAGGCGAAAAGAGGCATTCGCCCTTACAGGGGATTGTTTCGAGTGGTCCCACTCGACAATGGCTTCGCCCGCCGCCTCCCGCATGATCGAGACATTGATCGAATCCATCGAGGAACCGGTGCGCCTGCCCCAATACTACTTCGACTACGACAGCCTGGCCCAGATGTACGACAAAGGTCTGGCCTGGGATGAGATAAAAGATTTTTTGAAGGCGTTTTCGGCCGGCGTGAAGGAAAAGAGGAGACATCCGGGCAAGCACGAGCTATCCCACGAGATCGTACAGGCCGTCGTTCATTCTTGCCACAAGGACACAGCGAAAAAATCGCCGGAAAAAAAGCGAACCGTCGAATTTAATTTCTAAACCATGAGCACAATTGATCGAAACCTACTTCTGACCACCCCGGAATTCATCCGACAGCGGGAATACTGGAGCGATAGACTTCGAGGAAACCTGGAAACCACCAGTCTCGATCTCGCTCTACAAGGAGGCGAGACAGCCTCGCGTCGCCTGATCGAGGCGAAGTTCACCCTCCCGGAGCCTTTGAGCGCAAAAATCCTGGATTTGGGAAACCGCTCAGAATTGGCAGCGTACATCATCTTGCTGACGGGACTGGAGGCCTTGCTTCTGCGGTATTGCGAGCAGGACCTCGTCACTGTCCTGTCCCCTGTGTTCCAGCCGGAACCGTCCCTCGGAGATATCAATCACCTTGTTTACGTCTCCTGTCGCCCGCCTGACGACGCGACCTTCAAAGACCTGCTGCAATCGACCAAACAACGGGTACTGGAAGCCTACGAAAACCAGGATTATCCCATTGAAAAAATAAACGACATCTTCCTGGCGGGGCAGTGGCTATCGTCAATCAGTTGCTTGCTGACCAATATCCACTCTCCGGTCAGGCATGAAGCGATCGATTTGGGCTTTGAGTTTTCCCTGGACAACGAACACGTCCTGGGAACCATTTTTGCGAACGAACATCAATACGGCGCCTATCATCTGGAACAATTGAC
>JAHELQ010000671.1:2336-2820 GCA_024644125.1 Candidatus Aminicenantota bacterium
CCCGCCACTACGCCGCCATGCTGGAGAGTTGCCTGAGGTCGATCCAGGAACCTCTAGCTGAAATAGAATTGTTCCCATACAAGAACCACAGGCAAACGAAAGCCTTTCCCGAAAACCGGACTCTCTCCGTCGCATTCGAAGAGCAAGCAACATCGCATCCGCATCGTATCGCCGTTTCGGACCGGGATCTCCAGATCAGCTACAGTTTCCTCAATCAAAGCGCAAATCACCTGGCAGGCGTCCTCGCCGGCAAGGGAATCACGAGAGATGTACCAGTGGCGTTGACGATGGACCGTTGCCCCGAATTATTGATGGGAATACTGGCAATCTTGAAAGCCGGAGGCGGATACGTCCCCATCGACCCCGGCTATCCCGAGGCCCGCCGCCGCTATATCCTGCAAGATTCCGCCGCGCCGATACTATTGATACGGAAGGGCGATACCCGGTTGACAGACGTTTGCCCCGCCGAAATGATGGAAATTTC
>JAHELQ010000154.1 GCA_024644125.1 Candidatus Aminicenantota bacterium
TCACAACCGTAGGCCAGGGTGTGGCGGGGGAGAACGAGACTCCCATCGGCACTACCCCTCACAAGGGGATGAGCACGATTACGTTCAAGGATTACCAATACCGGGAGGGGATCGTCACCTCCGATATCATGAAGCGGATTACCGGCGCGTTGGTGGGAAAGTATCCCGGAGTGCAAATCTCGGTGCAGAAGAATGTGATGGGACCGCCCACCGGAAAACCTATCAATATAGAGATCAGTGGCGAGGATTTTGATGGATTGCTGGCGTTAACCGCGGATATTCAACAATTTATCGAAGAGGCGGGGATCGAGGGCATCGAAGGTTTGAAGATAGATCTCGATGTCGGGAAGCCGGAGATGCTCATCGAAATCGACCGGGACAAGGCGCGCCGGTTCGGGCTTTCCACCGCCAAGATCGCCGGCACCATACGTACGGCGTTGTTCGGAAAACGGGTGTCCGACTACAAGGAAGGCGAGGATGAGTACCCGATACAATTGCGTTTGGACAAAGCTTACCGGCACAACGTATCGGCGCTGTTGAACCAGAGGATCACCTTCCGCAGCCCGTCATCCGGCAAGATGATGCAGGTGCCGATTTCGGCGGTGGCGGCCTTTGAATACAGCACAACTTACGGGGCTGTGCGGCGCATTGATTTGAAACGGGTAATCACCCTGTATTCCAATGTTATCGAGGGCTTCAACGCAGCCGAGATCAATGTGAGATTGAAGCGATTGATGGCCGGATACAAAATTCCGGAAGGATTCGAATACAGATTCACCGGCGAACAGGAGGAGCAGGAGGAGACAAGCGCTTTTCTGGCGCGCGCATTGTTGATCGCATTGGCGTTGATTTTGGTGATTCTGGTGACTCAGTTCAACTCGATCGCCAAACCATTGATTATCATGGCCAGCGTTTTTTTTAGCACTATCGGCGTCATCGGCGGATTGTCAGCGTTCCGGATGGATTTTGTGATCATCATGACCGGTATCGGCATCATCTCGTTGGCGGGGATTGTGGTGAACAACGCCATTGTGCTGATCGACTACATCGATTTGTTGAAAAACAACAAACGAAGCGAAAAAGGAATCCGCCGGGGAGGACCGTTGCCCATCGAAGACTCCCTACAATGTATCATCCAGGCGGGACGAACCAGGCTTCGACCGGTTCTTCTCACCGCCATCACGACGATTCTCGGGCTCCTGCCCATGGCGTCGGGAATGAATATCGATTTTGCCTCGCTTCTGCGCCATTGGGAGCCGAATCTCTACTTCGGCGGAGACAACGCGCTGTTTTGGGGGCCAATGGCCTGGGCGGTGATTTTCGGCCTCACGTTTGCGACGTTTCTCACGTTGATCGTGGTTCCCGGCATGTATCTTTTGGGCAATCGCGTGAAATTGGCCGCTATCAGGCGGTTTAAGGGAGAGAACGAAAATTGATGCAAAGCGAATAGCCATCATCGAATTCTTCACTGAGTGATGTTTATAGAATCTGTTTATATTGTTACTAGCTGGTTTATAAAGTGGTGTAAAATATTGTACGTTTGTTAGGCGTCCGCTTTTTGTTTATTATCTAAAGATCCTTTACTGATAGTCTTTGCGAAGGAAAGCATAAAATGGAACCCACGTTGCGGCCTATTGGCACATTTATTGCTAAAAATAATATAGTGAGAGATATGGTTTATCTAAGGGGGAAGCGATACTGCCCGACGCAGGATCGTGAGATGAAAGTTTTGACGATAGGGTCAAAGAGGGGAGAGGAAAGAAAAGGCATAACCTCCGTAAGGTAAGGAGGGTGTGTTCGGCCGGGTGTCCTCATCGGGCTGGTGCACCCTCCTTTTTTTTTATAGCCGGATTTGAATCACGAAAACGCTTCGCCCGGTTGAATTCCGAATTCCAATAATTTCTTGCCGTGGAAAAAGCCCTCTTCCAGGTAGATGATATCGATTCTCAACACTTTTGTGTCTTTTGTCAGCACATTCAAGCCTTGAAAGTCTTCGCCATTGATAATGGTTCCCGGCGGCGGCAATTCATGGGCGGCGTCTGTTTCCAGTAAAAGCTCAGAAACCTGCAACACCCGGACGGGGATGCCGCGAATAGTGGTTACGGCTCCTTTGTTCCAGGGGTTGGTGGCGTTGACCAGAGCCCGGATCGACGCGGCGCACTGGTTTGTCCAATCGATTATCACATCCTTCAATTCCGGGCGCGGGGCATGGGGACCCTTTTCTCCTTCTTGCATTTGCAGCGGAATCCCGTGATGATGGTCTTCAAATTTCTGGAGCAGCCGGATCAACGCCAGGCGGGCGGAAAAGGCCAGGCGGGAGCTCAAAATTCCATATGTGTCCAGCGGATGGAGTGGGATTTTCTCCACCAATGCGATCGGGCCGGAATCCATCTCTTCATCCATCTTGTGAACCGTCACGCCGCTATAAGGCTCTTGATTCTTGATTTGCCAGAACAATGGATGACTACCTGCGTAATTGGGCAACAGGCTGCCGTGAAAATTGTAGAACCCAAACGCTGGTACCGACAACACTTGCTGCGGTATTTTGTATGGAAATGTGAATACCAATACAATATCCGGCGAGAATTGCCTCAGACAATCTTCCAATTGGGTTTTCATCTCCTTTTTTTGCACATGACACACCGGAATACCATGTTGACCCGCCGCCATATGAACGCGGTCCAGTCCGTCATGCGGGTTCCCGCCGGTAACAATGCCCGCCAATTTTTTCCGCTTGATCAATTCATCCAGGGATGGAAGCGCAAATGCTCCGTTACAAAAAACTACGATCCTCATATAGTCTCCTAAAAAACAAAAAATGCCTGCCCCCTATACTACCCGTTTTAAACTTTTTTTTCAAGAACTAAAATTGCAGTAAAATGTATATCTTTGAGATCATTGAAACCAAAGCCTTGACAAATCAGTAGAAATTGATAAAATTTTTTTTTACTGGATGAATCTTTATAAGTGAATTATGCGTCAGTAAACAATTGATATTATGACGAGAGGAGAATGACATGATCACTATTGAAAACCTGACAAAGTTCTATGGTGATCTTTGCGCCCTGGATCACATCAATTTCGAGATTAGAGAAGGTGAAGTCTTGGGGTTGCTGGGACCCAACGGTGCAGGGAAAAGTACCTGTATGCGGATTTTGACATGTTTCCTGAACCCTACATCCGGTAATATAAAAGTAGGGGAACTGAATGTACTGGATAACAGTATCGAGGTGAAAAAAAAGTTAGGGTATTTGCCGGAAAACGCCCCGCTCTACCCTGATATGCTGGTGTTCGATTATCTGGATTACGTCGCTGACACCAGACAGTTGTCCGGGAAGGAAAAAGAGTCACGTATTCAGTATCTGGCGGGGATTTGCGGCATCAAAGAGGTAATGCACAAAGCCATCGGCGAATTGTCCAAGGGCTACAAACAACGAGTCGGATTGGCGCAGGCGATGATGGGGGATCCCGAGATCCTGGTGCTCGACGAACCAACCTCCGGCCTGGATCCAAACCAGATCATCGAGATTCGCGAGATTATCAAACGAATCGGCAAGAAAAAGACAGTCATCCTGTCCACTCACATTCTGAGCGAAGCGGAAGCCACCTGCGATCGCGTAGTGATTATCAACAAAGGTAAAATTGTCGCCGACGGCGATGTTCAGTCGCTGCAAAAAACGATGGGCAGCGCTCTCGTAGTTCATCTCTCCCTCAAGGGCGCACGTTTTAACGCTGCGCGCGATCTGTTCGCGAAGATCGATGGTGTGCTGGAGGTGACGGAGAAAGAGTCGAACGGCGGTGTGTTGAATCTGAATCTCAATTGCCGGGCGAATGACGCGTTGATGGAAAATATCTATAAGGCGATCAAAGCCCAGGATTGGGTCCTTCTGGAATTTTACCAGAGCGCCAGAACCCTCGAAAACATCTTCAGGGAATTGACCAGGGAGAATTAAGATGAATCAAGTGCGAAATATATTCTCAAAGGAGTTCAGAAGCTACTTTGTATCTCCGATTGCCTACATAGTAATCGCTATCTTCCTATTGGTGACCGGCTGGTTTTTCTTCTCCACTTTTTTCATTTATAAACAGGCCACACTGCGGAATTTCTTTTCGTTGTTACCCTACATCTTTTCGATGATCATTCCTGCGGTGACCATGCGGCTGTTCTCGGAGGAGATAAACAGCGGTTCGTATGAGATTTTGATGACCTATCCAGTGACCTTCGGAGAGGTGATTGTCGGAAAGTTCGCCGCGGCTGTCGCGTTTATTGCAGTGATGCTGGCGCCGACCTTGCTTTACGGCGTCACCATATCGATGGTGGGAAGCCTCGACGCGGGTCCTATATTCGGAGGGTATATCGGAGCTTTGCTTTTAGGTTCCCTATTTGCCGCCGTGGGGATTTTGGCCTCGTCGCTCACCCGGAACCAGATCATCGCCTTCATCATCGGAATGACCATTTGTTATGCCCTGACATTGATCGACAGAATGCTCTACTTTCTGCCCGAATCGATGCTTGGGTTTCTAGCTTCTTTGGGCGCCAATTACCATTTTGCCAATATCTCCAAAGGGATTATCGACTCCCGCGACTTGCTCTATTTTGTGAGCGTAATTTTCATCGCCCTTTATGGAACCCATCTGGTCCTTCAGGAAAAAAAGTGAGAGGTGAGCCATGAAAACAGAAAAAATGAGAAAGTATTACAAATTTTTTGCATATATCGTTTTGGTGTTGTTGATCAATTTAGTGGGACTCACCCTCTTTTTCCGGTTGGATTTGACCAGGGATAAACTGTTCTCCATTTCCGACGTGAGCAAAGAGGTGGTGAATACGTTGTCGGAACCGCTGACCCTCCATGTGTTCTTTTCTAAAAACCTTCCGGCTCCCCATAACAACACCGAACGCTACTTGCGTGATTTACTGAAGGAATATTCGGTATATGGGAACAAATTTTTCAACTACCAGTTCCACGATGTCAGTGTCAGCGAAGGGGATGAAAGCGAAGACGCCCGCCGCAATCGCGAGATGGCGGAGAATTATGGGATTTATCCTCTCCAGGTCCAGGTGGTGGAAAAAGACGAGGTGAAATTCCAGAAAGCCTACATGGGGATGGCGATGATCCATGGCGACATGGTGGAAAAATTGCCGGCCATCACCGCCACCGAGGGACTGGAGTACCAGCTCACCTCTACCATTCAGAAGATGAACAACAAAATCAGCGCGTTGTTACGGATTAAGGATAAAATAAAGGTGAAGTTGATTCTCTCCTCTTCCCTCAATGTCGTGGCTCCCTATATAAGGGTGGAGGGACTGGGGGACATTCCCGCCAAATTGAAAACCTCCATCGATAAATTGAACGAGAAGAACTTCGGAAAATTGGAATTCATCCACATGGATCCTACAAAAAATCCCGGGCTGATGGCGGAGATCGAGAAATATCATCCTCTCAAGCTGGAATGGCCGGAGCTCAAAGATCCGATGGGACCGACTGTGCCCGCCGGTATGGGCCTGGCTGGAATCGTGATGGAACACGGCGATAAAACGCTGGAACTCCAATTGATTCAAGCGGTGAATGTTCCGCTTTTCGGCACCCAGTACAAATTACCTGATGTCAAACAATTGGAAGAGGCCATCAATAAAGGACTCGAAAATCTCATCAACATAAACGAAGATATCGGTTATCTGGCGGATCACGGTACGTTGCCGTTGTTCAATGCCGCGCCGGGCCAGCAGAATCCCGACGTGATCACCAATTTCCACAATCTGGTATCCCAGAGTTACTCCTTCAAACCTGTGAATCTCAAGAAAGATGAATTGGGGGATAAATTCAAGACTCTGGTGATCGCCTCACCCGGCGACCAGATGTCCGACTACGCTCTATTCCAGATCGACCAATTCCTGATGAAGGGAAATTCGCTGGCGATTTTTCTGGATTCCTTCAGCGAAGTTATGCCCAAGCAGGATCAATCGTATTACAATCCAACGCAAGGTCCTTACTACATCCCATTGAATACCGGTCTGGAGAAATTGCTCTCCCATTACGGCGCCTCCCTCCGGAAGTCGTTCGCATTGGATGAAAGCTGCTATCGCCAGCGCATGGACCAGCGATACGGCGGCGGCGAACAACCTATTTATTTCGCCCCCATTATCGAGGGCCAGCAGGTGAATCAGGATCTTGATTTCATGAAAAGCCTGAACCAGATGGTGATGTTGAAGATTTCCCCCGTGGATGTGGATCAGAAACGGTTGGATGAATTCGGCGTCAAGGCTCACAAATTGATATCCACCACCGACAAGGGCTGGGAAATGAAGGGGAAAATCAATTTGACTCCTTATATGATCCAGCCCCCGGCGGAAAGCGAACGGGCAAGCGCGCCCCTGGCTTATGTGTTGGAGGGCGAATTCCCCAGTTACTTCAAAGGGAAACCAGTACCGGAAAAACCCGCAGAAGAGGAGACTCCCGAAGGTGAAGCGGCCAAAAAAGAGGAAACCCCCAAAGCCGATCTTTCCAAAATCCAGCGGGATATCCAGGTCATCGAGCGGGGCAAACCCGGCCGGATTTTTCTCATCGGCACCTCCGAAGTGTTGAAAAATCCGCTGATCGACAACGAAGGCAAATCCCAAAACGCCATTTTTATGATGAATGTGCTGGATTACCTGAACGGCCGCGAAGATATGGCGGTTATGAGAGGAAAACAGCAAACCATGAGGCTTCTGGAAGAGGGACGCGGCGGTACCAGGAGTTTTATCAAATGGTTCAACATCATCGGCCTGCCATTTTTGGTGGCTATCGCGGGTATTCTTGTGTTCTTCCGCCGCCGCATCCGCAAGCGGAGAATCCAGGCTGCGTTCAAACACTAGACAGGAGGCGAGAGAAGGATGAAGAAAAAAGGAATCAAAACCGAATATATTGTGCTGGTAGTGGCGATCGTCATTTTATCCGGCTATCTGTTGCTTCGTAATTCAAATCAGATCCAGTACGACATCCCTAAATTGAAACCGGTGAGCCAGGAGGAGATTTCGAAGATCGAAATCATCCGCCCCAAGAGTACTGTGACCATCAAAAAAAATGAGAAGCAATGGGTCACGGAAGCGGAAAATTATCCGCTGGACGATACGCTCATGAAGGATATACTCGCCAATCTGGCAGGCCTCGAGCTCACGGCCATGGTGTCCCAGTCGAAAAATTATTTCATGTACGGTTTGGCGGACGACAACCGCATCACTGTTAAGGCGTACAAAGGGGATGAGCTGGTGCGGGAATTCCAGATGGGGAAGCCCGCCTCGACATACCGCCACACCTATGTGCGCCTGGCGGGTGACGACCGGGTATTCCACGCGAGAGAATCGTTCCGCAATTTTTATGAACGGGAACTCGATGAAATGAGGGACAAGACCGTTCTGAAGTTTGACCAGGATGAAGTCAGCCAGATCGAGGTAACCTGGAAAAACGAGGCCATCACATTTACCAAAAAGGTTGAGCAACCGGAGATCAAGGCCGGGGAACAGGAACAGCCGAAGGCGGAGATCAGTTGGGTGTCCCAGGATGGCAAGATCGCGAAAATGGATGTGATGGAAACGATTTTGAGGAACGGCTCTCTTTTGAAGTGCGCGAAGTATGAATACCAGGCAAAAAAAGAGGATATGGGCGAACCTATTTATAAGGTTCGTTTCAAAGGGGCAAAAGATTACACTGTCTCTATTTTCTCGCAAAAAGAGGATAAAAACTATTCAGCCATATCTTCTGAAAGCCCTTACCTCTTTTTGTTGAGCTCCTATAGCGCCGACAATCTAATGAAAAAAACCGGTGATTTTTTTGTGAGCGATAAGAAAGAAACGAAATAAATTGCGGAGTGCGTCGCACTCCATGTTTCACGTCTAGAACGAAAACTAACACATCAAACGCCCCGCCCGCAAGGGCGGGGCGGATATATATCCCCTTCCGTCAAAACGTAAAAATCGACTTTTTATTTGAAAATTCATTTTTTTTCAATTATAATGAAACTATATTCACACAGTTTATGATTGGGAAAGGAATAAATATATTATCTAATTCGCGCGCAGCTAAGGGAGAAAAGTATGACTAAAAAATGGCTGCTTTCGATTATATTTTTATTGTGTCTTCAGGGGGCGGCAGGTGCTATCGAAGACCTTGAAGAGGTAGGAATCACTGAGCGGTTGGGGGAATATATCCCACTCGATTTGAGCTTCGACGACTCGGACGGAAAGGTTGTAATACTCAAGGATCTGATCGACAAACCTACCATTCTCTCTCTGGTCTATTTCCATTGCCCCACGGTATGCAAACCTCTTCTGGGGGCCAAGGTGGATGTGATCAACTTGTTGGACATGGAGCCAGGTAAGGATTATCGTATGCTCACAGTCTCATTCAACGAAGATGAAACTCCGGCGAATGCGAAAACCATCAAAGATCATTTTATCGCCAGGTCGCGAAAGCAAATTCCGCCAGACGCCTGGCGTTTTTTGACCGGGAAAAAAGAAACCATAAAAAAATTAACCGATTCGTTGGGTTATCATTTTAAGAGGCAAGGAGACGATTTTTTGCATCCGGTGGGGATTATGTTGATTTCCCCAAATGGGAAAATCACGCGCTACCTGTATGGAATGTCCTATTTGCCGTTTGATTTGAAGCTGGGGATCATCGAGGCCGGCGCCGGAAAGGTGGGGCCCACCATTAACAAAGTATTGCTCTATTGTTTCCGTTATGATCCCCAGGGACAGACATATGTATTCAACATTTTGAAAGTCACCGCCACTATTACGGTGTTCTTTTTACTTTTGTTCGTGCTCTGGCTGGTGATTTCCACCAGGCGGCGGAAGAAGAGGATATAGTGTATGAGTGAAACCGAAGCACAGGCATCTCATTTAGAGAGTTATCTCGAGCCCGGAGGCCGTTATAAAGGGATTTTCGGATGGATTTTCTCGACTGATCACAAACGGATCGGTATTTTGTACCTGATTTCGTTGCTGACCTTTTTTTTCGTTGGGGTGTCGATCGGAATTTTGATGAGGCTGGAATTGATCGCGCCGGGCCCTACCATTGTGGAACCCGGAACCTACAATGCCTTTTTTACCCTTCATGGGGTGATTATGATCTTCTTGTTCATCATCCCGGGGATTCCCGCGGCATTGGGGAATTTTTTTCTGCCTATTCAAATCGGCGCCCCGGATGTGGCGTTTCCCCGGCTAAACTTATTGTCGTGGTGGTTGTATATGACCGGAGCTGTCATCGCCATCTCGTCGCTGTTTGCCGGGGGCGGCCCTCCGGATACCGGTTGGACATTTTACGCCCCGTATAGCATCCGCACCGGCACCAATGTGGTTTTGCCAGTGTTAGGCGCTTTTGTGATGGGATTTTCCTCCATCCTGACAGGCTTGAATTTTATCGTCACCATTCACCGGATGCGGGCAAAGGGGATGGGGTGGTTCCGTATGCCCCTTTTTGTGTGGTCCCTTTACGCCACAGCCTGGATCCAGGTGTTGGCCACTCCGATCCTTAGCATCACTCTATTGTTGGTGGTGGTGGAACGGTGGTTGAATCTCGGGCTATTCGATCCCGCCAAAGGCGGCGACCCCTTGCTCTACCAACATCTCTTCTGGATCTATTCCCATCCGGCGGTTTATATCATGATCCTGCCCGCCATGGGCGTGGTGTCGGAAATCATCCCCACCTTCAGCCGCAAGAAGATATACGGCTACAAAGCCATCGCGTTCTCGAGTCTCGCCATCGCGTTTGTCGGTTATCTGGTGTGGGGGCATCACATGTATACCAGCGGTATGAGCGATACCGCCCGGTGGGTGTTTTCATTGTTGACGTTTTTGGTGGCGGTGCCAAGCGGGGTGAAGGTGTTCAATTGGCTGGCCACCATGTACAAAGGGTCGATCGAAATCTCTCCTCCAATGCTTTTCACCCTCACGTTTATCTTTCTCTTCAGCATCGGAGGATTGACCGGTTTGGTGAACGGCGCGCTGGCTACGGATGTCCATATCCACGACACCTATTTTGTCGTGGGCCATTTCCATTATGTGATGTTTGGGGGGACAGCCTTCGGATTGTTTGCCGCGCTTCTATATTGGCTACCCAAAATGAGCGGGCGCATGTACCGGGAGCTCCCGGTGGTGCGTAGTTGGTTTTTGATATTTGTGGGCTTCAATATGCTTTATTTTTCCATGCTGGTGTTGGGCTGGATGGGTATGCCGCGCAGATACTTCGATTATTTGCCGCGGTTTCACACATTGCAGTTGATCGCCACCATCGGTTCATGGATTTTGGTTACCGGATTGATTTACTTCTTCGTTACACTCTATCGTTCATTGCGGCATGGAACGCCAGCAGGGGACAATCCCTGGGGCGGCACCACCCTTGAATGGAAGACTTCGTCGCCGCCGCCGAGAGAGAATTTTCTCACGCCGCCGGTAGTC
>JAHELQ010000672.1 GCA_024644125.1 Candidatus Aminicenantota bacterium
CACAGCTTCCATAGCGCCTACAAACAGACCGATCCGCCCTACAAACGAAAACGGATCGACGCATGCATCCTCGAGCGCCTCCCATGCCAATTCATGCAGCAGCCGTAGTTGCGGATCCATCATCTCCGCCTCGCGGGCGCTATAATCGAAGAACTCCGCCGCGAACAAATCATACCCCGGCATCATCCCCTTCGCCCTGACGAACGCCGCATCCCGCACAGCGGAGTTTCCCCCTCCGGCGGCCAATGATTCAGTAAGATCTAATCGCCGGACACACTCGATCCCATTGCTCACATTCTCCCAGAATTGACCGGTATTCCACGCGCCTGGAAAGCGGCACGCCATCCCCACCACAGCCACTGGCCCGGACGCCGAGGCCTGTCTCTCGCACGTTGTATCTTCTTTATCGCCCGCCTCCTGTCGAAGAAATTTCGCCAACCGGCGAACTGTCGGATAGCGAAACAAGACCGCAATCGGGAACTCGTGATCGACGGCTTCCTGTAACCGGCTATGCACCCGGATCATGAGCAATGAATTGCCCCCCAATTCAAAAAACGGTCGGTTCATGGGGACCCGCTCCAGCTCCAACACCTGACTCCAGATCTCCATCACCAGCTTCTCATAATCAGCAGCGCCGCTATCGCCCTCTTCACGATCGCCACAAGCAGCGGTTGCCGGCGGCTCCATGGCGGCCAGGGCGCGGCGATCGAGCTTACCGTTTACAGTCAAGGGGAAACGATCCACCGCCACAAATCTTGAGGGAATCATGTAATCGGGGATTTGCCCCTTTAGATATTCCCGCAACCGATCCGGCAAATCCGCATCTTCAACCTGGATATAAGCACGCAATTCCAATAAGCCGTCGCTGCCTTTCCCCGGCAAGACAGCCGCCTCTTTTACCTGCGGATGACGGCGCAGGGCGTGTTCGATTTCCGCCGGCTCGATTCGAAAACCGCGAATCTTCACTTGCCGGTCACACCTTCCGATGAACGAGATACTGCCGTCCGCCTCCCGGAAGGCCAGATCGCCGGTCTTATAGAGCCGCAGCTTCCCATTGGCATTGAACAAATAGCGATGCGTAATCTCCAATCCAAAATGACCGGGATCGAGCTCGACAAACGCTTCCGCCGTCAACTCCTGCCGGTTGAGGTAACCTGAGGCCAATCCCAATCCGCCGATATAAAGTTCACCCGGAACACCGACCGGTTGCAGAGTCATAGCCCTGCTCAAAATAAAGACACCGGTGTTGGCGATGGGATAGCCGACGCTTCCGCTCCCTTTGCCGCAGATTTCCTTCACCGTAGACCAGACGGTGGTCTCGGTGGGTCCATACATATTGAAGAGACGCCGCTTCCCTCCCAGCGCTCCCAGTTCATGCTGCAACGGACCAGAAAACGGTTCGCCCCCTACTAACAAAAAGTTCAAAGCCATAATGGCCCGCCGAAACGGATCGTTCGTCAAAAACACCTGCAACCGGGAGGGCGTGATTTGCAACACTGTCACTCCGCGCGCCTCGATCGCGGATGCGGCCATAACCGGCTCCATTTGCTCCCGCCCCGTCCCAACGCACACAGTGGAGCCGCAACTCAACGGAAGCAGAGACTCCAACACAAAAATATCGAAGGAGACCGTGGTAAGGGATAGAAGACAATCCTCGCACGAAAATGGTACGATAGAGACAATTCCTTCGATGAAATTCGCCAACGCCCCATGCCCGATCACCACTCCCTTCGGCCTGCCGGAGGTGCCGGATGTATAAATCACATAAGCCGCATCCTGTCTATGCGACGGAGTATCGAGAGCAATCTCTTCAACCGGGCGCCGCCAACCGGAATCCTCCGCTATCACGATCTTCGCCAGCGACTCGACCCCCGGGACTTCCAGGCCGAACGGCCGATCGGTCACCAGGAACCGCGCGTCGCTATCCAGAAGCATAAACTCGATCCTTCGCAAGGGCACATCCCCATCGAGGGGCAAATAAGCGGCTCCGCTCATGAGTATCCCGATCATCGCCATCGACAAATCCGGCGTCCGCTCCATCATCAACGCGACGATGCGTCCGGGACCACACCCCATGGCCCGCAAATGTGCGGCCAATCGTCGAGCGCCCTCGTCCAATTGTTCGAAGGTGAGTTCCACTAGCCTGTCTTCCCGCCATCCGGCAACCGCCGTTCTTCCCGGATACGACCGGACCGCCCGCCGCCAGAGTTCAAGGAACGAAAGCCTCCCGGACGACTCGCATCCGGTATCGTTGAACAGAAGCAGGAGCTCCTCCTTCTGCCGGGCATCCAGAAGGTCAATCTCCACGAGAGGCCGATTGGAGTTTTGGCTCATGAAGCGCAGGATACGCAGTAGCGAATCACAGGCATTCCGGGCATTCTCATCTGAAATCTTCGACCGCTGGTAGATAAAATCGATGGCGATCTCTTTGCCCAGTCGTACCAACACTGTGGCCGGATAATGGGTCCGTTCAAAAAAACAATAGTCCGCCACCCTCAAGCCATCGTCATCCCCCCCTTCGATCCTCAACGGGTAATTCTCCACCACCACCACAGTTTCGAACAAATCATCGCCGCGCGCCTCAGCCGGGCAGCATCCATAAAGATCCACCGGCGACACACTTGTAAAAGGCTCCCTCCCCTCGATATCCCGGAAGAGGGCAATCCAGAGTTCGCGCGCCGTTCGCGATTCCAGCACAGCCAGCCGCAAAGGCAGGGTGTTGATCATAAGGCCCACCATGTCTCCCGCTCCCGGCAATTCTGCCGGCCGCACCGACACAGTGGCGCCGAACATGACATCCGATGTATCGCAATA
>JAHELQ010000002.1 GCA_024644125.1 Candidatus Aminicenantota bacterium
ACTGGGAGTCCGCCTAAAATAACAGCTTCGCCCCCAACCTGGCGGCGATGGGCGCCTGGAAATCGCGCCCCATGCCAAACCTGGGGTCCCGGAAAGAAGACGTTTTCATAACCATATCGATGGCGTCGAATCCATCGAAGATTATCCGCTGATCTAACACCATTCTAAATTGGTTGAAAAGCTGGTGAATCCATCGAGCTGTGGAATTGTCGGTCACATTGTCTATATTGAGACTCAATTGTAGCAAGAGGCGAGCGTTCAACTTGAGGTTGAATTCCAAATAGGCATTCAACTGCCAGAGCCAGTGAGAGCGACCAAGATCGCCGCGACCAAGTGGAAACCAGGCTGGTGCTTCATAGACATAGACATCGGTTTGCACCGGCGTACCGCTCATGGCGAACCCGTTGAATCCCACCGTGAGGCCGAAATCGAAGGCGTAGGCGCCGTAGGCCTTGATTTGATGGGTACGGTCCGTAGGCAACAATCCGAGGGTCGCTTCGCCATTATGGTCAAAAGTCTTGAACCAAACGTCGAAAGAGCCAGTCATATTAGGCTTAAACACATTCTTTTCAATAGAGCGCGGGATATAGTGGAAATTCCACACTTGCGGTTCAGGCCGTCCATACTCTTCGGAACTCGTCAAGCCGGAATAATTGCCGAACAACCTACTCCAGGTATAGGAGATACCACCGAGCCAACGCCGACTGAAGCGTCTGTCGAGGCTAACCGTCAAAGAGGTGTAGCGGCGCACAGCTTCGACAGACTCTACGCCTTCAGTCATCAGCCCCAAAAGCTGCATCTCGTCGAATTTATCTTGCACCCAATCCGAACCCGGATTGCCGATGACATATTCGCCCCCCCCGTACTCCAAACCGATATCTTCAATCGGATGCCGAATTGTGGGGCCGCTTGCGGTTTGCGACTAACCGAGGTCACGCGAAATGCGACCAAATAGCGGGGTTCTGGTGAAGCATACTCCTTAAGTTGCCGGCAGCAATATTTTATCATTCGTGTTGGCAAACACCCGTTTTTCTCTATCAACTGAAACATCGATAGAGGTGGTGATAATATTGAGACATCTGGATAGTAGTCCTGGATAAACTGTAGCACTTCTGGAGGATCGACAGAAGTGCGACAAAAAAATGCATTAAATCTTACGTTCGCCATTATTGACAGGAGTAATAAAACCTGGCTATCTTTGCCTCCAGAAAATGCGAGTTGATAACCTTCAGGAGGCTCGTAACTCTTTAAAAGAGCGATTGCAACTGCAATTTTTTTTTCTAGAAGATCGGCTATTAGCATGATCGATATTTTGCATAGATAATTGCTGGTCGGGACCATTCCCTTTGAAATTGTTTCCACTCTTTGGTGGTAATGCCATCTATGTTTCTAAACAACATCGCGGCTGGGAAAAAGCCTAAATTAAGAACATCAACCAAACGTATTTCAGCTTTTTCTATTGTGTCTTTTGGATACCCAATCAAGCAATAACACCTGAGTTTATGCCTATCAAATCCCGCATCTCGGAGTTTCCGACTTGCTAAAACAAGCGGTTCGTAGTCATCGGGAGTATCATAGGCAAAAAAGATTTGTGCTGGCTTCAGTTTTACAAGCAGATCAATATGCCAATCTCGTAGACGGGCGGCCTCAAGGCCGCCTGTAAATTGCGCTTTCTTTTTCTGGCCTTGCAACATTGCGAAAACCGCTCTTATATGATTTTCGCTACAAGCAAGGATATTGTCATCAAGCACGTTCCAGCCTGGTTGTATTTTCAATTCGCGGACAGTTTCGCCTTCACGTTGAGGTACAGAACAAAACCAACATCGGTTTGGACAGCCTCTTGATGTTATTGTATAACCTTCGCGCAGATATCGCCCAGGAATAAAATCGCTGCCCGCCATTCCCGTCGCGGGACCTCCCATCTTGACCTTATTGGGGTAATATTTTCCCCACTGTTTAGCCAAACGCTCCGCTTTTGGCAAATCATATGAAAAAGTACATGAGATATGGATCTCATCAAGGTGTGGTGGAAACATAGAGGGGGGCTCATCAAAAAAACAAAGATTGTCTGTAGGAGTGGCTTTTGTTTTACGAGGGAATACTCTTGCGATGGATGTCATTAATGCCCCGCCCATCTTTTATTTTGTAGATAGTTTCTCCCTCTGTTCTGTATCTCGGCAGATTTTTGGAGGGGCTCTGAATTGCTATATATAGTCATCGTCAAAAATCCTAGATATTGACTGAAAGTAATTATTTCCTCTCTGGCGTCACCATATATATCTTGGATGTATGGTTTGGGCGAATCCAATCGAACAATGGGTTTGATGGGTTTGGGATTCCCGCTATTGTATTGGCAAATTGTGGATCGATAGATTATCTCATCAACACCAACTCCGTCCCAATCGACAACACCATCAAGTTTTATCTCCTTGATTAGTTGCCCCCCTTTCGAATTGTGGAGGTGAGGGCATTTCATACCTCTCCCAGGTAGCTTGTAATAGACAAACATCTCTTTTCCTGGGTGTTTCTCTGAGATATCGGCGGCAAATCCTGCATGAGCATGAAACGTGGTTTTGCAATTGCAGAAGTGAGTAAGCACATTGCCTAAGTTGTCAGTCAAATAACCGCCCCATGGCGGTTGCTCAAAATGCATGAAAACCTCTAAACCTGCAACGTCCGGTCGGATATCAGAGATATAAACTCCGTCTGCATGATTCCATTGTTGTTTGCCATGAAGGCCTTGAAATCCTGACTTACCGAACCGATAAACACCAAGAAATGCTTCATCCTTTCCATCTTGGTTAATATCTGCTATTTCGAAACGGTGCGCACTGGATAAACCAATGCCTGGAGGCTCATGAAAAAAGAAGACAGTATTCCAGGCTTGGTTTTCGTATCGATATGCGACAACATATCTGTGTTGGTCCTTTTGGTGCCCACTGCCATAAACAACATAAGGATGCTCATCGAAATAAGCTATTCCAATTGTTTTGTAGCGCAAGGTCGGAGTTTTGCTATAGGAAGTACTTGGAACTGGGACCTTGGCAAGAACCTTTTTTGCAGTTGGGTCATATGCATAAAGATAATACTGCCCTTTCTTGGTATTGTAGCGAATCCCGACAAGCTCCTCTTTTCCATCTTCGTTGATATCCCAAAGGGTCGCCGGAATCCGAAGTAAAACTTCGGATTCCTTCATATCGATATCAGCAACTGTTGCGCCTGAATGGGAAAGCACACGACAATGGACCGTCGTCTCTCCGGTTAGAATAAGAAAATCAGTCTTACCATCACCGTCAATATCACCAGGCTTCACCATTGCATTCCCTGTTTTGGCAATGTAATGATAGCGTTTTAAAATATTCTGGTTGCCCAACAGGCTTACTGTTAAAACTAGGATTAACGGAACAATAAACCGCATTTTATTCTCCATTAAAAAACCTTTAAAGACCTTTTACAGTGGTTGAGGAGTCGGGTACCGGATGGGTATCAGACAGATCGCTCTTGGGGGCGAGGCCTCCTAGATTCTTTTTACAAATCACGATTTCATCGACACTTGCATCTAAGAAATTCTGGTTGTCACCCCTCTGTCCGATGTACAAATTACCTGAATAAAGCTTTGTATATGTTGGGTAGTCCTGGAAAGCACATTGAATCCCATTTACATAAATGGCTATTTTACCGGAGATTCTGGCGAAAGTGACAAAATACCAGGTGTCAGCCGTCAATGTCGTGTTTGATAGTGTCTCAAATTCTAAAATAGAATTCTTCATTAATGCAGCTTTCAACTGCCCGCTGGCATTTAGTAGTAACCGATAATAGTTGTTATCATCTTTGTAAAGAGTGAGAATGTTTTGTTTGGTTGTCACATTGTCAAAATTCACCCAGGCATAACACACAAAATCCTCTGCCCCAGCAAACTCGAAGTAATCCGAGTAGTTTAACACAAGGTATTGGTCTATCCCATCGAATTCAATAGCACTTTCATTGAACTTAACCTTTGTATTGTTATACGCTATCTGGGAAAATGCATTTACCTTTGTGTTCCATGAGGGAGCGTAATTCAAAAAACGTCTACTCCCAGCCGGTTCATTTGATTTCAGTAATAGCTTGCAATTTGTTTGAAGTTCCTGGAAATAGTCAATATCTTCAAGCTCAATGTCAGCCATATCCCGTAGAAAATCAAACGAAATGCTTGTAATCCTGTATAGCTTCTCATCCTTGCTCTGGTCTGGATGTTTTAAAATAACAGTAGAATATGGTCTCAGTGCAAGTATCGCCGGTGTTAGAGTATGTGTTTGAATTCGATTACCTGCGGTGGGCTCATACTTTTGTAGAACGGTTTCTTTCGCGCATATTTCTGCCTGATATGAATCTCTTACAAAGCCAAAATCAATTTTTGCATTCTGCTGGAATTCTCCGGTAGCGGCAACAGAATCTCGGTCAACATAAATCAATTCCTTAGATTCATCATCATCTATTGCATATTTTGCATAAACATAATTTTGCGCGAGTTGTGGTAAGAACATGAAGGATTGAGAGATACTTACCTCACATTCAATAAAGTAGATATCGGCTGTGTTGATAGTGTCTAAATCTGAGTATACAATATGGATTTCCCAGTTCCCAGTTGTCTCATTGACGCTCATATAATATCCAACAGAAAACGACTCACAGAATGCCGCAACTACATCCGAAAGGCTCTCATTATTGAGCAGTCCAAAATTCGGTTTGAAATCTTTTTTATCAAAAAACTTCTTGGTATCTGCATCGTAGGCAATCCTGTACTCCGAAGCAAAATTGTCAAAAAACGTATTTAGACGCTCGTATGCATTTTGGTTGTATGTGGCTGCTTCTACTTCGCAAATTAAATATTCCTCCTCAGTCGCGGAATACTCAATATATGTCAGTGATGTTGCATCATTCTTGGTGCAAGAGGAAGTAACGTCCGTAAGTTCAGGTGTCAACACTTTCGTCAACGTTATATTCGTTGAATTCGGCATACAATACAACGCATATTTGTTTTGGTCAAATCGATATGCTTTGACCTTTTTGAATTCACCTTCAAAATATGGAATTGTCTTCCCAATGTTGTCTTGTGGTGCGTTGGGGAATGTACTTTCATCAATTTTTACAGTGCAGTCTTCTGTAAACTTACCGTGGTTGTTGCTGCATTCGAGATGAAATGTATCATCACCGGTTCCCCAACTTGTAATTTTTTGAATATCTACTACCGATAAGTCTTCTGCTCTGAAAACAACCAAACAGTTTTCAAGATATTCATTCCCATATTGCTTGTACTTCTGAACGCCATTAATTCGTGGGTCTGACAAAACTATTTCTCTTGTTGATCCCCGGAAACGCTGCGAAAAATCAAAATGAATGGGGCTTACGTTTTCAATTGCCCCATCATATGTAGTCCCATCTACATATGTTGCAGATGCTCCGGTCTTTACATATTCAATTTTATTTGGGAAATGAATATCAATTAGCAACTCCGCTGGCATTGCATACCTCCAAATAGTTAAAGTCAATAGCAAACAAAAAAATACTCTTTTCATAGTTCCTCCTATACGTTTTCTTCGAACGAAACAACAACTTCGTTTTGATCTAGATTCTGGTTTAATGGTACTTGCACATCAAGCATCCCCAACAAAGCTTCCTCACCATCCGGCAAAAACACAACCGAATCATCAAGAGCGATTTGGTGGCACAATTCAATTTTTTGGGCATCTTCTACTTGGCTAAATGTACAGTCATATATTTTACAGCTATAATCGACACGTCCCCTTAGTGCTCCTCTCGGAGTCCTTTTTTTAGTTTTCGACGTCAGTGGCCCTCCACGGAAATTCCAATTATAGTTTGTTGGTGCAATATATATTTTTTGTCCAATGTATATTTGCCCGAAACGCGCCGCTACAGTGAACTTCACTCGATAGTATCTATAATTAAATTGCTGAATTAAAACTGCATATCTCCTGTAGTACTTCTCCCTGGTATATGGATCGATAGTAGGTAACGTTTCTGACTTGATTTCGAATGCGACTGTTTCAGCTATTGTGGCAAAATTGTCATTGGAGGCTTCTATAAATAGTTGATCCGTCTCCTGTAGGCTGACATTCTTAATGATTACCCCCTCAATATTTGTCGAGGTTGGGAACTCAATGTTGATATACTTGGCCCCAGCAGATTCATCACTCCAAAGCTCTGTCCCAATGTATCCATCTACAAGGCGATCAACATCATGGTGATCGATACTTGCCCACGATGTTGTGATTGAGGCTAAGTTTGCACAACTACTGTACAAAAATGTTGCGTTCCCCATTAGTTCCCCCTATCTCTGAGTCTTTCGATGATTGTCCTGGAACCTCCGATATTATGCCGCATGATGTGACCGAAATCCCTTGCCAGATCGTTAATGGAATATTCTTTTTGGATTACGATTTGCCCAAGAAAGTTATTCTCAATACGCATTGAGCTTGTCTTGTTTTCTTCTGTTTGGTCCATAAGCGGGTGATTAATGGTAGGTCGCGCGATTTTTTTCTTGGGTATCAAGGCGAGCTTTTCCGGCCCGGACTCTCCCGCAAGTATGGTCTTTCCATTGAAATGTATCAAGGTAGGCTTAGTGAGGTCCTCCTCGTAGCCATCGGCGGCGGCGAAATCGGGATCATTTCCACCAATGTTTCCACCCGTTCCAGTTCCAGGAGATGGAGTATCTGGAAAGTCGGCAACGTCCCACCCTACTTTCACTGTCAATGCCGGCGGACGTAAACCCAGGAGTTTGTCCTCAAAATCCGCGACACCTTGCTTAGCTTTTTTCATTGAACTTTCAACCGTTTCGCCAAGCTCATCAAAAATATTCAACCCATCAGAGCTGATTCCTGTAAATTGCTCCATTATGTATACAAGGCGTTCCAGGGAGTCATTCATCTGCTGTTGGTATTCACCTTGTGTTTTCATTGCATCAAGGTTGTAACCTTGCTCCTCAGCCTTCTTGATGAGGAGAGCAACGTCATCTTCCAGGACAAGATTCTGCTGTTCTGCGAACCATTTCTGTTTCGCGAGTAGCGGGAGTATTGCTTCCATTGCCTGTTGCTCTGTAGCACTGTTCGCTATTAGTTGGTTGTAGAATTTGACCGCATCCGCTTGCGAATTTTTCCATTGAGCCTCATTAGCTTTGAGGTAACCAGTATTACCAAGACCGGAAATTATTTCTTTCACAAGAGTTATTTGCTGGAGCACTTCGGAGTTTTCTTCTGCAAATTGTCGCATATCTAGAAGCTCAGCAACCCCGGATGATGTATATCCTTTTTCAAGGATTTTATCGATGGCCGGTCCAAGTTTCTCGGTGACTTCTAGGAGATTTTTCCCCTCCGAAATATACGATGACATATATCCCTGGATGTAGGATACAGCATTGGCATATTGGTCTTCTGATAGATCAAGACTTAGATATTCTTCGAGTGCAGGGGTTCTTTCATCAAGCTGTGCCATGACATATTCCGAAACCTTTGTAATCTCCGAAAAGCTCCCTTTAAGCTCTCTCGATTTTTCAATGATTGATATCATCGCCGCCGATCCGTGAGCCCCTAACTCATCGGCTTTTTTTACAAGAATTTCGAAGCTGTCGTTTATTGCCTGGAGGCTCTCTGTACTACCTCCGAACACTGAAATATTTTCGAATTGTTCAAGGACCTTTTCCGTCCATTCCTGGAAACTCTGAAAGTTCGTCACGCCCTCATCGATATTATCAGCTAACAACTTGGTGAACGCCCGGTCTACTGAACCTATTTCCTCGGACAATTGCGCGAGCTCATCACGCATTTCCGAGGACACAACCGAAATTCCATGGAAAGCCCTTCTTGCTTTTCCGTCCCAGTCTTCACCAAATAGTTCTTCTATAACCGCTCCCAAGCCCGCTAGTGCACCAGTAATGCCGGCGACGATTCCGGCAATGTTGCCGGACTTGATTGATATTACCGTCTGGAGTATCCCAGAACTGAAATCTAATAGACCTCCGCCAGCCCCATCAAGATTTACACCAAGCCCTTCTAAAAGTTTTCCGAGATTGTCTACTTGTGCACTTGCAAACTCCATGATTTCATTGGAGTCTCTCCAATCAATGTTCCATTCTTTTGTCCGGTCGCGATTATCCATTATCCCGTTAGTGAATTTCAGAAATTCATAATTCATGGTTGGGATCGTCCCGGACATACTATACAAAGCTTGAATGAACTTAGCGGCTTCAATAACCGTGTATGCAATTTCCTGGCGGTAATTCATCATATGAGCGGTTGCAGTACCCCATGCCGGTGATGATGCCTCGAGAATCCTTTCTGTTAACTCAAGACGTGTGTCAAGATCAAGATATGCAACGCTTGCGTTTGTTATCGATGTATTATGCTTTTGCACTGAATCTATTACAATTTTGAGAGAGTTAGATACCTTATCTCCAAGCTGGATTGAAAGCTCTTTCAATTCTTTTTGGAATTTTTCATAACCTTCAGTATTTTTTGTAATCACGTCTCTATGATTTTTCCACAGGTAAATGAGATGTTCTTGCTTCTTAAGTGATTCGGATAATTTTTCTCCTACAAGAACACCATAAGACTCGGCGAGGGATTCAAATGCCTTCCCGAGCTCCTTGGTACTTGCGCTTAGAGTGTAAGTTTCTTCTATTATTTTTTTGAGCGATTCCGGTACCTTCTCGTTTGCACGTTCGTATTTTTCTACAAGTTCGGTTGTTTCCCTATAATAATTCGCCTTCAATTGTTTGTTATTCTTGATCTGATAATATTCACGAGTATAACTTTCGACAAGCAAATCTGTTTTGCGATACATCTGTTCGATCTGTGAGACTGTTACAACTCCGAGTTCTTTCGATATCTTCGCGACCTCTTCCTTCCACGCAAGCTCTTCTTTCAATTTGTTGATATAACCTTCCATAATGCGAGAAACAGCTTGTGCCCGTTCGCCTGTCTCGAGGGAACTGATATTCTCTTTATGGAGTAACTCATCAAGTAATTCTATCGCCTGGGTAGTTCCATGCTTGCGCACAAGTTGCACATCACGCAAGGCTTGTATTTCTTTTCGCGACGCATCTTGAATAAGACCAATAATACTGTCCTGTATTTCAAATCCTTTTTTCATGAGCGAATCGAAATGATTCATTACCATCTCAACGCCTACAAGAGCGATTGACATCTTTAGCTCTGTCGGCATCGCTTTCATAGCATTTTGAAGGTTACCTAAAGAGGACATCACTCCCTTATTCGTGTTGATGAACGTCTTCCCGAAGGCCCTAACAACGTTGGGTTCAAATGCTTTATCGACAGCTTTTTTCATCGCATTAGACCATGCGGTTATTTTCGTAATTCCCCAATAAGAAAGATATAATTTCCCGGCTGTAGCAAACGCTCCACGCATTTCAAACACGGTCGCCGTTACATCTGACAGCCCGGCCACAGCTACTTTTGCGAATTCTGCTATTTCTTCCGAGTTTTCGTTGATCCATTGGGCGGATTGTTTCAAAGCAGGAAGCATTTCACGAACAACAACCGCTCGGATTTTGTTCCCGGCTCCAGTCCACTGTGCCTCAAAAGACTGGAGATATTTCTGATACGCTTTTTCTGTATTGCCGGTACTGTCCTCCATCGCTTTGAGAGCCTCATTAAAATTGCGAATCCCTGTCTCGGTTGTAATTGACGCAATCACATTGAAAGCCTCTATCGATCCGAATAGATCAGCTTGCGCTTGTGCGTTCCCTTTGGCTGCATGAGTAAGTTCATTAAGAAACCGCGCAAAACCCTTGCTTTTTATCGCTGCAAGGGAAAAATCAATTCCTAATTTATCCGCCCGCTCACTAGCTTCTTTTGTCGGTTGGGCTATATTGGAAATGGTACTTTTAAGTGCGGACATAACACTTCCGGTTTTGTTGCCAGATTTGGTTGCCGCTACGATAAATGCGTTGAGCTCCTCAAAGCTTACGCCTGCGGTGTGGGCTGAACCAACGACATTACCTAAAGTCCTGGACAACAAATCAATATTTGTTTTTGCTCGCTCGTTTGTTTCGAGCAATACATCATATATGTGGATGAGTTTCTCAGTCTCATATTCATAAGCCCCAAGAACATCTGTCCCAACCTGTACAGCAATATTTACATCAGTGTAGCCTCCCTTTGCGAACTTTGCTGCCTCAGTTATTGCCTGTAAACTTTTTTCTGCACCAATGGATGCGCTCAGGGATTCAAAGCTTGAACGTGCTAACTCTGGTAAATCGCCAAGAGTTCCGGCCATATTGAGCACTTCATCAGTAAGTTTTCCAATATTTTCGGTTCCCTCGTCCATCAAAGTCCAGGTTTGCGTCATAAGACTATCAAACTCAATTGCGGATGATATGTAATCCGAAACTGAATTACGGGCAGTATTCATAATGGCAGAAATTCCCTGAAACCCGATACTGAACTTCATTGTATTCTGCCAGAAATTGTTCATAGCGGAATCTACTTTGGTAAAGCTTGACGCCATTTTGGTAGTGTCACGCGAAATCAACTGTTGAAGGTTGGTGATGACGGCAGAACCGTCATCACGTACCTCAATATGCAATTGTAATTTGTCTGTCGTGTTAGTCATTCCTCAAGTATTCTTCCTCAAAGCACAATTTAAGTTTTCTTAATTCGCTTTCTATATCATATATTTCTAGAGCTGAAAGCACTTGAACAACTGCGGAAAGGTCAAGAGCATAAGCTTTGCCCCAGCTCACTCGCACCTGGTCACCGACCAGGTTGTAAATTTCTATTGTGCGGCGATTTTCCTCTAATAGCTCAACTGGTTTTAAATGATCTGGGATTTCTCCCCATTTTTCCTTTAAATGCCTCAATCTTTTTTCGCCGACATTGTTGGGCGATCTCTGCCACCTGAGCCACATTCTAAATTTTCAATTTCTTTAGCTTGCTTTGCAGAATTGAAAACGTTTACACTTCTGACTGATATGAAAATAAATGATGCGAAATGAGCATGCATATTTTCTGCAAGCAATCGCTTGTTGTCAGCAGAAAATGCAAATTCATCATCCGGTTTTTCTGCTTCCGTCTGAACCTTAAAATCGGGATCAAGCAACGCATTCAACTTTGACACAGGAAAATTTCTCCAGTTTATTACAGCCTCTTTAAATATTTCCTTCATGACTTTAGGGTCACTGACAAATTCTTTTTTTTGCCCGCCTACGTACTTTTTTTCCTTGCAACGCTCTCTCACATCATCAAGAAGTTGATCGGGAACATATTTGATTTGGAATTCTACATCATCATAAGTAACATATGGTCTTTCTTCGTCTGTAACTCTAACAATTTTCATCGCTTCCTCCTATTTCAATATCAAAACGGATTCATCATCCCCAGCATTGGGGTAACATTGACATTTAATGTCAGTTGTTTTTTCTTCGGAACCTGAAATGCTATTCCCTTCTACCCGGACGTTTTCCGCCACAATTTGGATGATTTTGCCCGGTTCATTTCCGATGTTGACTTCGAACTCAAGTTGTTTGTAATTTTTCAAAAGCATCTTCACGTTCGTGTCTTCTTTAGTCAAATACTTCTGGACGGAAAGGGTAACCTTTCGTTTTCCTGCACAAATCCTGCCAGGATATAGGGAATTCTTTTTTTCCTTTTCGAGAGCTTTAAAACCATTATCTAACTCATAGGTGGTATCGAGAGTTTCCACATTTACAAGAGAATTACCGGATAATGCTTTTTTTACCCACCCCAACTCGCCAACTACCTCTTCTCCTGCGGCAACAATTGTAGGTGTCCATCCAGTGATTAAAACTCCGGCAGCCTGTGAGGTAGTAATTCCCGGCTCGGCAATTGTGATTTCTTTGGTAGCTTCATTGACATTTTCAATCGGATGACCGGTTCCACTGTTGGAATCTGTGCCAACGACAATTCGTGCTCCAACCTCGAACCGTTCCTCAGAAGATGTATACTTTATAACTGTAACCGGTGTAGTTGTACCGTCAACCGCTTCGGCCAAGTCATCAGTGCCGGCAACCACACTTTTTAGATATAAACCCGCAAATTCACATTTTTGTATTTGATCCGCCTGTACCTGCATTTTGAGTTTTGATAAGGCGGCCCCGGTAATAAAATTTGTTTCGAATCCCATCTGGTGGACAATTGAAAGATGCTTAATTTCATCAGAACGCCGATAGTGTTCATAACGTACATCGGTTTCAAAATTAACGGTTTCTCGGCCAAACACTGCCTTAAGCAATTTTGCTAAAGGCGATGCTGTTCCTGCGGTTCCAGAAAGTTTTGCATTCACTGGGAAACTACAAGTTCCCACTTTGTAGTAGGCTATTTTTTTGGGTTGTTCTGAGTAGCTGTCTTGCTTCTCATTGTTGGTAGCAAGAACAGGTTCCTGTTGAAAATTTCCATCACCAGCTAGAAAAACTGAATCAGTCGCCACCGGTGAAACCCAAGTGAAAGCATCGGCCTGCTCGGCAACCCACATAATTTCAGACATTCCAACGGCTATCTGGTCACTCATTTCTTCTTACCTCCATTTGTTTTTATTTCTTTTTTCTTGGGCGGGGGAACAATCTCATTTTTGTCTTCTTTTGGTGCTCTTATAAAACTTTTATCTACAAGTAGATTTTGTGCCGCATCATCAGACACATCAAACGAATCTCCGCGCTTAATTTTTTTAGGGATATTTTTTATTTTTATTGGTATATCCCCTATGTACTTTAATTTAACCATTTTTAACTCCTTACCTCCTTAAATTCTAACTCCATTACTCGGAATCTAATAAATTGTTTCTCATCGATAACCATCATTTTAGTGTCTGTGCTGGAGCGATAATAGCAATTTAAAAACCTTTTAAATTCCCCTGTCTCTTGGAAGTTTTTTGGGTCTGTCAAACGCTCTCTAATCTCGGAGCAAATATCAAGAATTTCGAATACACCCTCGCGCTGATCTAGATTATCCGAATAAACTGGGATATTTACAGTGTAATGCTCAACTGACTGTTGTTTTCCCAGGATTGGTGCATCTCCGCCATCGCATATTCCAACCGCCGGAAATCCGGCATCAAGTGTGTTTTCTGTAATGCCGGCAATTATTTCGACCAGCTTTACATTGAGGTTTGCTTTCAAATATGCTTCTATTGTTTCGAGTAGATTTCTCATGTCAAAAACACCTTTTCCCTCACGGTCTCATGTATGTATAGAGCGTCCTCCTTCTGGATCATCATAAATTTTCTACTTGGAATCCTGACCTTTCGACCTCTACCGGCTGCACCTCCAAAATGTTGAATTGCTCCATAGGCTTTCGCAACCGACGCCACAGAGATAATCAACCGATTTAGGTTGACAAGGAATGGGAATGCTTTCGACAACATCCCGGAATCAACCAGAATTCGAAAGCCCGCGCCCGAGTGTCCGGTATTCAGATTGTGAAAGCGCATTCCTTTTTTTGTGAGCCGGGAAATGATTGTCGCGTGGGCAAGCGGTGCCCACGCGACTGGTCGTCCTCCTTCCTCGAAGTTTTTCTTGATGGAAGCCTGCATCCACAATCCAATTTGATGAAGAACTTTTGACAATTTTTCTTTTAGGTTCTTTTTTATTTTGGGAAGTCTTTTGATATCTTCAATTGTCACACATCGGATGTACATAGGACCTCCTTTTGTTTATCAAGCGAGGGCGGAGCGGTTTCCAAATGGAACCGCTACCCATATTTTCTAATAAAGTCTTCATTGTGCTTTGGATGCTTTCGGGATTATCTCTTAGAATCTCTATCATTTTTCTAGCTCTCCAAGTAAGATACTTGACTATTTTGTTTGCTATATTAGCAATCATCAATAACCCTCAAGTTTAAAAAAAACACGATCTGCGTTTGTCTTTTTTGAGAAAATAACTGGATTGGAACTTACCGGTTGAGATTCTGAAAATAGCCTTGTTTTTCCCTCTCGAATATCCTGGAGAATTTTCATGTTCATTTCAAAGGTTTTCTGCCGATCTTCTGTCAATGATTGTTTCCCTTCATAGAGGTAGTGTAGAGTCAGCGATAGTGCTAAATCGCGAATAATTCCAGGAACAGGATTAAAAGGCATGCTATTCGAATATTGTGCGTAGCAATACGGATCGATCATGGAGGTAGCCCTTTCTCCAGCTTTGGAAATTGTCTCCCAATTTATCTCTCCTTCTGGTGTTTTGCCAGCAAGTTGTTTGAGTTTTTCTTCATCGATTCCATGCGATTTGAATGCATTGGCAGAAAGTTCGAAATACAACATCGTTACACCAGCTTGATGTATACGTAGTCACCAGCACCGGCGGCTTTCATGGCATAGCCATTTATTGCTTCGGGTGTTGCGGAACCGGTTATGGAAAGTGTGGGCTGCGCTGCGTCGGATGTCACGCCGGTGGCTCCGGCGGGAACGGTGACCGCGAGGTCCGAACATGCAATCGCTTTCCCCTCACTGTTAGAGGTTACGGGAGAGTTCGCGGTGATTGTTCCTCCGGCAATAACTCTATAGATTCCTACTGTTACAACAGGCAATGCTTTCCCAGAGGCGGCGGCATCACGTGAGACACCAACACTTTTTTCACCGGTACCGCAAATACTCCCATCCGGGGCAATAAACAAACCCTCGGTTGTATCTGCGGTCGCTGATAACGTAATAGTCTGTAGTGGATGTATGACTTCCATTTAATCCTCCCTTTTAATGGTTTTCATTTCCAAGAGCGTTGTCGCACTCACAAGGTTCAGTGAGATCGTCTCACCCGGATTGTACGTTTTCCCATCATGCTTAATTGGGCAAAGAACCTTAAACTCAAGTTGAGGTTCTTCAGTGCTTTTCGTTTCCTCAATTTCTGTCATGACCGGAACATCCTTTTTAGATTCTTTTTTTGGTGTATTCTTCTTGTCCATCCTGTCCTCCTTATGCAGTACAATTTGCAATCAGGTATCCCGCATTATTGGCAGTGAGAAAGGCTTCGCGGAACATGGTATTTCTGACACCCTGAACTTTTCCTTCGTTGAGCTCGCGAATATCTACTTTCGGGTACCCCTTGACAGAGAAAGTATATCCAAAAGAGAGTTCCTTTCCCTGAGAGATAGTCGTGTCCTTTTCGCTGCAATAAAACACGACCATATTGTTTCCCCAGATATCAACCGATGTTCCATCATCATCAATATAGATTGCCTCTCCGATCAAAATTTCACTTACTCCGAAATCTAATGTAACGGACTCCAGGGTTGCGGGAATAACTCGATTTCGAATTGGATCAACACCGGACAATTCGGGATGCTTTCTAAGGTATTTCCAAACCTGCGAGCCCATGACGATTTTGTTTCCTTTTTTTCCAACTTTTTGCCGGATCAATTCTTTTCCGGCCTCAACGTCATCGACAGGTGTTGAGTTATCATAATCGGAATACTGGGATGTTCCAGAAAGTGTAACGCTATTGCCAGCCGGATATGAATTTGTATCCTGGACAATATCGGCGACGGCCTTCTCGAATCCAAGTTCGAGTCCTTCCTGAGCAAGTATCGTCAACCGGCGTTGTTCATCAGTCTTTTTTTGCCCCTCGTAGTTTAGATCAAGGGGAAAAGTGAGATCGTCTTCATCGAGCTCGTACAACGTTTCGGTGTGAGGCGATGTCATTGCAAGGTTCGAGTCGGCGTATTTAGCCCTCTTCGTTCTGTGTATTCTGAACGCATCCTTCGAGAATGTCGTCACCCGGATTTCGCGAGTATCCGAAGGAACAACCGGAAATACTCGGGTCGCAATTAGTTCTGAATTGCTGTATTCTTGTGCTAAAGCACTGAGTGTTGCTACTACTTTCATGATTCCTCCTTATCTTTTTTCGGCGATTTGCAATGCTTCATGGAAGCTGCATTTCTGTTCCGCCTGGATTTTTCGCGCCCTATCATAGAGCTTCATATCTTCGGGCTCAACATTATCGCTTTCTGAGAACATAGAATCACCGTTCTCAGTATTTCGTTTCGGATTGAGTGACTCAAGTGGGATAATACTATTCTCCGGGACTTCGGAAAAAAGCATTTCAAGAAAATTTTTCGGTGCAAAGGTCGATTCCGAAAACTCAAGGGAAGATGTTTTCACAAGAAACTGAATAATGCCGTTCCTCATATTGGGCGTTACCTTTCCTTTCCGAAGCAATCCATCTGCGAATGCCTTTGCTTCATCCAGGTTTTTTTCGTTCAATAGTTCCTTGAGTTTTTCCTCTGCGGCATTGAGTTTGTTTTGAACTTCATCGGGCTCGGTCGGCGGTACAGGCTGTAACTGTGTTTTGGTTTCGGGCTCTGGTTCATGTTCCTTTTCTTCCTTGGTTTCCACTGTCTGTTCAGGTTTACGCAATTTATTTAGTAAATCCAATACTTTCTGAAGAATTCCGGGTTCTTTCTCTGTTTCGGTTTCTGTTCCGTTGTTTTCCCCTGAGGTCTTTTCGCCACTTTCCATTTCCGAAAATTCAATAGAAAATACGTGGTCTTCTTTCGTACCTTCAGAAAAAGCCGCTTCCGGGACCTCAAGGCCTTTGATAGACGGGAACGGCGTAAAGCCGATGTGCCGCAATGACCAGTTTGCGCGGAATGCCGGGCTGACATAGCGATATTCACCCCGTCTTACAGATTCTGCGAATTCCGGTTGGGGATTCCTTGCTTTTGCCCAGAGTACTTCTCCGACTCGTTTTACTTCTTCCACCCAAGCTTTCGCCGGGCTGTCATTTGCGGGGTGGCCAAGCACACAAGGGGCTTCTCGACCGTCCTTTTCTTTTTGATAGGTCGCTTCGATCCGATCCAAATCACTCGTAGAAACGACATGTTCTTTACCATTTGAGTCGGTATGAATTCCTGTCTTAAAAAACGGGAGCCACCCTTTCTCTTTGAGTTTGTTCACAATTTCTTTCATCCTTTCCTCCTGACAATCTTATCGATGAATGGAAAAATTCCGTGGATTATATGATAAATTGCAGCTTTGAGATTAAAAAACAGATGAGAAAAGTATTCTGTTTTTACCGTTTCGATATAACCCTCGGTTCCCTCTGGTTTCTTCCTTATTTTTTTTTGTTTGACTTTCCGGTGATCATAGTCTGGTGTTGCGACCATCCTTTCTATTTTTTCCCATGCTGGAAAAAGTCCGTGTAGAGTATGGAGAATCGCTCCCCAGAAACCACCGAATACATGCTTGATATAGCTACCGATCAAAACTAGCATCGTTCCTCCATCAAAATCCGGGTTTGAGAAAAAGTGTTATTTTAGGAAATTTTCCGCAAAATGTTTAAGTGCCATTTACACCCAGTTTCAACCCGCTTTAATCCCTGTTTTAATTGTTTTTTTACTCTTTTTGTCATTTGCCTATATATCAGTGTTTTTTCTTTCGCCCCATTTAACAGGCTCAAGAAACGTTTAAATCTAACTCCGGGCATACTTTGGTATGCCTCCGCCGCGGTTCGCCCTTCCTCGTCAATTCTCGCAACTTTTAGGTTTCTCATTTTTCACCCCAAAAATCGCGCTCCTCAATCATGAATTCTGAGGTAACTTTTCCATTCAAATATTTGTGGTATTTCTCTTTTTTTGAAAGCAAATCTTTTAGGCGGTCCTGGTCAAAATCAAGTGGATCACCGGTCCAATCTGGATCATCTGCGCTTGGTTTTATCTTTCCCAGGAATTCGTCAACATCATTTGGCGTCGCGATAATCTTAGTACACCTACAGTTGTGTCCGTTTGGCGGGGACCATTTGGCCCATACTGGGTCATCATACCTAGCAACAAAGTTGTGCATGGCGGCATGATCCGCCCGTGTTGAAAGATCGATCACGGCGGAGTATCTCCAGTAGGGGAATTCATCAACCGACCTTCTGAGAGCAATCTCCTGTTGCGCTGCGTATGCGGAAGAAATGTTGTTCCGCCAAACGGTTTCTTGGTATGGGAAACAGTTTTTTACTCCATACAGTTCAAACATCTGCTTTTGGAACGCCTTGTAATTGACTCCTTTCTGTAATGATTCTGTCAATTTTTCAAGGAGGTAATTCATTAAGTCTACATTCTGAATACCAGCGGAAGTAAATGCCGCTCTTCTTGCTTTTTCCTCAAGCAATTTGAAGTCCTCTCCCAGAACAGGTATCTTCTCACGTAACCATTTAATAGCGTCTTTGGGTTCCAGGACTTCCCAGTCACCCTCAAATTCGGCGAAGCTGTTTGAAAAGGATTCGATTTGTTTGGAAACAGAGTATTCGCCAAGAAGCCTTGCGAGAATTATATATTTCTCCCAGGAACTTGCGGCCTTATTTTGATATTTTTGAAGCTCTTTGTAAAAACCTTTATAGTCCTTTGATTCGATTATTTTTTTGAGTGCCTTTTCGTTGACGGTCTCAAAATATATCTTTTGCTTATTGTAATTATAAATTCTTGTGATGTAATCATCGATCTTTTTTGCCAGTTCGTCCATTTCATTCTTTGGATCGACATTTTCAGAAAAACTTTTTTCATTTGGTACGGCCGCTAATTCTCCGAATAACTTAATTTTCCCATTATAACTCACCCGGTCGTTGTCTGTTGGATAGGGGATATTGTATTTTTCATAAATGTACGGGAGAGGTAATGGCAAGAATTGCTGAATTGTGGCATCACGCTGCGCGGCTTCGAGTGATGTATCTTCACTTGAAAGAGAAAGCACATATTCTGGTAACACTGTAAAAGAATAGTTCCATTGCGCTAAACGTTGGACGACCTGAATTGTAATATCATAAGCAAAGAATTTTGCATCCCTTTCAGTTCTTTGTTCTGTAATGCCTTCATGAACTACGGATTGTGCGCGAGTTCCAAATTGTGCTTCGTTTGTTGTTAACGGAGCTCCTAAAATAACTTTTGAGATATACTTGTCGCAAAAGGTGATAAACTTTTCGTATGAATCAATGCTTCCAGAACGTGATGCTTCTAAAAATTCAATCGTAAAATTGTTGGGGATAGCAATTGCGTAGTCATTTTGAATCGCCTCAAGCGATGCAAGCAGGTTTTCCTGCCCTTCTTCAGTCGTTCCTGGAGGATACAAACCCGTCGGGGTTGGTTGTACATACTTCTCAATATATACAGACCAGAACAACCAGGAGTGCTTTTTCATAAACCAGGGCCAGAAAAGACTAGTAAACAGTGAACGACCATACCTATTACCTTTTCTCGAATCGAATGAAAATACAGCAACCCGGTTTTCGTTAACTTCTATTCCATCCTGGTCTGAATCAGAGTACATCATTAATTTCCAGTCTGGTGAGAAAAAGAAATTCTCTTGATCATGCCCCTTCACTTTTTCAATAATGACTTTACCTTTCTTGATTGCATAGAACAATTCTATAATGGCATAGCCCTTTGCGATTGAATCTTGCGCTTCTGCTAGAATGTCATCTATTATTCCAGCTATATCGTTCTTCAACTCTCGCGCTTGTTCTAGATCGGCCTTCTCTTGTGAATCTACAACAATATCCCAATCACATCCTAAAACTTTAGATTTTCTGGTTTCGAGATCGGAATACACCTGGCTATCCTGTTCGATTTCTTCGAATACAGCGAGCCCCTCTTGTATGCCCTCGGTGGTCTTTGAAAGAATTAGACTTGGATTGTCAATCTTTTGTTGGTATGCTCCAAATTTCTGTGCGCTTCGAACCTTCAAGACCTTTAGTGTTTTCGGATCGATCTTTTTTTTATCTGTTTTTTTATTTCTCTTTTTTTCCATTATGCCGCCAACATTCCTTTGTATTCGCGTCTGAGTTTCCGGGTGAAACTATGGCGTCGAATTACTATCATTTGCCTTTTGGTTCGTCCTCGTTTGAATGGGGCCGTTGTTTTGCAATTGAATGTTCCGCCCCAATTCTCTGCACACCAGGCTGCCATTTCCCATGCGTCCGCGCCGTCGTCACACGCATTACTCCCGATTGCGTGTATTTGCTCGATAAGCAATTCTTGGTCACTATCAGATTGATCAAACAAAATACGTTTCTTCTGAACCGCTGCCGCCAATCGCGATATCCTGAGCACTTTATCTTGTGTGTGAGTTATCTCCTGGATGTTTGGAAATAGGCCTTGACCAAACATCATTTCTTCAAGGTCCTCCTTGATCTGCATTTGAAAACCATTAACTTCGTATCCAGACGCAACCATGCGGTATTCCCTATACAACTCCAAGAAGGCTTGATTCATCTCATGGATCGATGCATGTTTTATCCAAGCGTGAACTGTGTAGAGAAGCTTGGTGTCCATATCTTTCGCAAGCACCACATGAGCTTTGAAGTCTCGATTTTCCCCACTTCGCGCGCTCGGATCGGAGCCTGAGAAATACGCCCAGGCACGGGGGATTTGAAAAACTATGTCTCTTTTATAGTCCTGGAACCAATCGAGCTTATAAATACCTGTGTCGAGGGGTTGGTTCATATACTCCGACGCCCACACCATTGGACCGACGGTTTCTTTAATTACAAGTAATTTTTGGAGGCTTTTTCCCTCGGGCCATACTGGTTGTCCTTGGTCGTCGAGAGCGCCATAAACAACAGCTTTGAGCCGGCCCGTTATTCCAAACTTCTTTTCGATAGCTTCCGCCTTCTCATTGATATGGTCAACGAGGAGGGCTAAAACACTTATCTTTTCCAACATCGTTCCAATGATGATCATTACACCATCGTCGGAAAGCGAATTGTAAACCGCACCGATGATCCAATTGAGTTTTCGGCGGACAAGTTTTTTGTTCCGAACATTGATATTGTTCTCAATGTCATCGCCGAGAATCAAGGTTGGCCGCCACTGTCGGAACTTCGTTCCACGGATTTTCATTCCCGAGCCGAGACCACGGATACGGGCTCTATTGCCAATTATAATGTCTGTATCACTCCACGCTCCTTTTGTCACAAGGTCGCCAAAATCCTGTCTTATTCGCGGATTTGTTTCAAACTCAAGTTTAATGAAGCGTATGAATTCCGAAGCTAGATCAATGGTATCGGAAATAATAATTGTATATGGGGAAATCTGAAAACATGCTTGATGGATTGCAGTGGCAAAAGTGAGGTGAGTTGATTTCCCGTGTTCGCGCGGAAACGCTACCGCAAACAGGGATTTCTTGCCGGCATTTGCCATTTCATCAAGCTCTTTATGTATTTTCCCGGAGGGCTTATAGAAATAGTGCGGCAAGTAGGTTGTTTTAAAATATTCCGGGTCTTTCTTGGCACGGTTTAGACGTTTGTTTTTCGCCTCTTCTGAACTATCAGAAAAAGGCTTAGTCTCGCTTTCCATATATGCAACAATCTGTTTGACCTTCTCTTCAAATTGTTTTTTGGAAAGCTTTTTGGTTCGCGCCATTTTAATACTCTTTACTTTTCAACTCTTTAAAATAGTTCTGGGTGTGCTCGGAGAGTTTCCCGACGAAGTTTTCATCCTGTTCTTTTTCTCGAATGTATCTAAGGAAATCATCGAGTACCATGATCGTCTGTCCTGCGACATCCTGTAGAGCTCTTATATTTCCTTGGATTTTCATCAACTTGTAAATGGAGTCAGCCATCCCCGGTGCTGCGTTGATATCCGCTGATTCCATCTGTTCCATGTATTTGTTGATGATGCTGTCAAGCTTTTCGGCACGTTCGGCTGGTTGGGCATCCTTTTTTTTCTTTTTTTCTTCCCATTTATAAGCGTCTTTCCACCTATAGAGCGTGTTTTCATGCACGTCAATTCGTTTTGCAATCTCTGTGATTGCAACGCCCTCCAAAAAAAGCCTTTCGGCATCCTGCCTATACATTGCCTCTTTAGACATATTTCCTCACTTCACAAAAAAGTCCTTTACAAGCGCGCCAATAAAGGAGGCTGCGAAAGTCACAACCGCATAAACGGCGACAACCTTCATGTTGATTGAGTTGATCCGCTCAAGCGTTTTCTCATTCCATGACTCTTGCTTTTCCCATCGGCGGGTTTGCGTGTCTTTTACTTCTTGAATTTCTGTGGCGTTGTTTTTGATTCTCTCTTTGATTGCGCCACAGTCGTTACAGTTTTCCATTTTTCTTCACCTCTTTTCGAAAGGTCGGGGGCATTCGCCCCCTAACCTTAATGATCCTCAATCCATAGGGGCCGGTTATCTGGATGCTTCTTTAGAGCGTTTTCGGAAAATGAGCCCGAGCAAAAATGTCAACGCAGTGTTGACGATTGCTACCGGAATGTCAAGATCAAATGCTGTATTCACAACCGGGATGAGACCACCAGTAAGACCAATCCAAAACGCCGGGTCCCGGAACTTGCCGATCTGGCTTTTCATTCGTTTCAGATCGTTCTGGCCTTCTCCGAAAATATATACAAGGACGACAGCAACACTCATGACTACCGCATTGGCGTCAAGTGTAAGCCCAAATGACTCCTGTAGCTGGTTGAGAGCAACAAGCACGATTCCCAAAACCAGGAACAATACTTTTCTACTGCCTAACATATTGCGTAGTTTTTCTAACATGTATCCTCCTTTATTCAATTCCTAACGATAGACGTTTCATTTCTTCGGTTTTTAACTTTCGGTATTCTTCAAGAATTCTCGCGGTTAGTATTACCGCCTTAAAGCCTTCTTCTCTAAGCTCAGTATGTTGTAAGGCTGAGGCAATCATTCCGGTGTCTATAAAGTCTCGCTCACTGCCGCAAAACATCTGATAGGCCTCACGCACTATTTCTTCACCAAGGATGTATGAGAGAAGGCACACCCATCGACGATCTACATCTTTTCGGATTACGTACAATCGATCCCATAGGGCGCGCATGTAGCGCGTAAAAGCCGCGACGTTTCTTCGGTCTTCTTTTATTTCATGTTCTTCAAGACCTAATTCCTCACAGTGTTTTTTCTGTAGCCTCATCGCCCCAATACCTGGAATTCCCTCCCATTTCAACACATTGTATAGAGCTTTAAACAACAAATAGTCAATGAAGGGAATATATTTAAAATCATTTTTAGTTGCACCCTGTAAGGTTTCGTGATTTAGACTATGCATTGTTTTCACCCTCGGGGTTCTCGGCGAATTGATTGTTTTTGGTCGGCGGGTACCGGCATACACCTGAGAATCTGCCCGATTCCTCGATGAGCTCGCGGCGGATCGCTTTCACTCTCGCGACATAGCGCAGGGTTTCTTTCGAATGATTCCCGGTGACGAGGTGGAGACGTTCAGCCACCATCGCCCAATCAGCATATTCTCTTTCTTTTTCCGAAAGTGTTTCGAAAGCTCTCCTCACATTCCCCAGGCCGGCATTGTAGGAGGCTAGCGAAATCTCGAAACGTTCCTCCGGTACATTGATATCTTTCCAATATTCCCAAATTTTCTTCATGTAGTGTGTGCCATACCAGATTGAGGTTTCAGCATTAAACAATTGGTCGGTGTCTTTCATTCCGAAATCGCCGCGCGCAGTCTCGGGCATTATTTGCATAATGCCTATCGCTCCCGCTGGTGATACTGCTTTAGGTTTCAGATTTGATTCGGCGATGGCTTGGGCTTTAAAAAATTCAGGATAGCATACGAGTTCCGGGACATTTGCCCAATATGCTTCCGTCGCTTCGTAAAAATATTTATCGTATTTGTCTGTGTGTTTCATACCTGAATGATAATTCATTGGGGTATTGAAATCGGGTTTAATGGATTAGGTAGGAGAAAAGTGTGAAAAAGATTGATAATTAATTGTATTCGGGGAATAGACTTCTTTGAGTGGGGGTGTCTTCCTCGAATTTATTTATGTATCTGTGGACTTCGTTTTTTGGGAATTCAATAGCGCATTTTGTGCCGGCAGGACCTTTTCTTGTAAAACCCTGGAGGCGATTGGCATCAATATCCTTCTGAACTTTTGAGATTGATGCTTGGATACAATACGCGATTTGCTTTATTGAGAGCGTGTCGCCGGAGCACTTTTCAACCCTTTCGTGGTATTGTTGTTTGGGTGTTTTAATCGCCTTCTGAATTTCTTCTGGAGGAATGGAACAAATTCGCCCGATTTCCTCTAGGGTTACATATCCTCGCCCCTTTGAGGTCTTCTTGAATTCGTTCCACAGCTTTGCCGATTCAGTCATTGAGCTTTCCGTATTTCGCCAAATACGTCGCTTCTTGCTCCGCTTCCCCGCCTTGCCAGCCGCGCGTGTACATCGCCTTGAGAGCTTCTATCAATGCCGATGCGGCAATGCTTGTCAATAGCTCGCTTTGACAAAACTTCTTCAACAATCTAAAAGTCTGCATTATTGACATATTACACTTATCAGCGAGTGTGTCTATTTTATCTATCTGTTCGGGTGTTGCGAGGTAGACTGGAGCAACTCTATTTGATTTCCTCGAAGTCTTACTTGCTTTTCTTATCTCAATTCCCGTCAATTCTTTAAGAATATCGATAAATTTTGTCAGGTCTTGGACTGTCAGAGTTTTGAGAGACTTAGTTCTGTAGTTTTGATATAGCGCCTCATATACAACTTCCTTTCCCTCTGCCCCCTGTTCATCTAGGGAGCGTACAATAAACCACACTGTACGGATTAATCTATTTCTCACGTCATTAGACATTATTTCACCTTCAAAACATTCATATCTTCATAGATACTTTTCTCATATTCGGAAACAAATTCTAGCCCATACCATGGGTCAAATCGATACTCCCTTTTAGCATTTCGTAGCTTTCCTTTTATGATCGCTTCATAGCAGAGATAAAACCACAGCGTCTCATTTTCAAAGTATCGATACCCTGTCTCATCCATTCGTTCTATTACAATCGCGCTATGTTCCGTCGTAATTTGCTTCATGAAGTAATTTATAGAATTTATTGTACGCATATTGGCTCTAGCCCACGGTAGCACTTTATTTATTGCTCGCTTAATCTCTGTTGGGGAAACACGTTTCATGAAAAGTTTTTTTATTATTGTATATTCCCAACTTTTTAGATTCTTTTTGCCCAGAATTGTCGAGCGCGTATCCCGGACCATTTTCGCCACCTGGTCTCGGTAGCCCCCGGACTTAAAATATTCCCGCTCCTGGAACCGGCAAAACATTTGCTCGATCTCTCCCAGGTCTTTATATTCCTTGTGGAATATTTCTTTTGCCAGGTCGTTGACCATCTTCGTATCGATCTTTTTTTTACCCATTTAAACCTCAATTAAATATGCTCTGTTCGACTTTTAATATGTATTTAAACAACAAGTACGAAATCATTGGAGAGCAACTATTCCCTAACGCTTTAATCCTGTCCATCCTCGCGGGAATCCCATTAGAGCTTCCACGAATGCAGGATTCAATTTCTTCTCTCCATAATTCAATTGGACGTACTCGGTCAAGTTCGCCAAGTTTTTTCCTTGCCATTTCTCGATCCGCCGTTTCAACCCAGTTTCCGAAAATCCCCCCCGCGAATCTCGCGCCATTGGGGTCGGGAATACTCTTTTGTTCTTCCGCATCGTCTCCCAAAAAGGCGATAACAAATACTCTCCGTCTGATTTGCGGTGCCCCGACGGCTGCAATCGGTATAACCGGAACGATATATTCCCCCGCCCTGTCTGTTGGGAAATTATATCCGATGCTTTCCAGGTCAGAAAGAACTGATCCGAGTGCCAGATTGACGAATCCAATAACGTTCTCAATAATAAGCCAACGGGGCCGCAATCTTTCAATGAGCCTGAAAGCCGCCGGCCAGACGTGGCGGTTATCTTCCGCGCCTCTCCGCTGCCCGGCAGTACTATATGGTTGGCAAGGTAGACCAGCGGCAAACACATCTGGTCTTTCAATTTTTTTTTCATTGATCATTTCCTCTATGTCATTATACAATCTTGTTCCAGGAAAATTTTTCTTTAATATTTTCTGGCAAAACACATCTTTCTCGCATTGCCAGACAATGCGAAATCCCGCCGACACTGCACCAAGATCAATCCCTCCAATACCCGAACAGAGGGAGCCAAGCAGAGGCGGCACCTGGGCTTTACGCCCAGGGCCTTTATTTGTATGGGGAGACTTATGGGTGCTCATATTTTTATGGTTACACTGGTGACATCTGCCTGTTCTATTCCAAGCTCTTTCGCCAGGCTAGGATGGTGGCTCATTGCTACGCGAAGACCAGCCTTGTCTACAGACCTTTCTTGCTTCACATATTGGAAATAGTTACTTTCAAGCAATCGCGTAATGAGTAATTCTTCCTCTGGATATTCGTATGTCGTGTAATCACGAAACTTTATCGTCCCGGTCCGTAGCTTTTCGGTTTTATTTTTCCCTCGCAACTCTAGAGCCATCATTTTTATTTCCTTCTCAAGCGTTGTGATCGATTTGTCAAGGTCGTCTGTGGCAACGTCAAGTTCCGATTCAATTACGGATATCTTTCTCTTTGCGGTCTGCTCTAACATTGTTCGCTCCGCTTCATGCTTTGCCAGTTCCCCCATCTTTTGCTCAATGAGATTCCAGCCTTTTTTTCTTTTTTTGAAAATATTCATAATTCCCTCATACCGGTTTCAATCGATCTACACGAACCGGTCTATCAATGCGCTCGCAATATATATATGCGCGATCCGCGCTATCTCCTGGAAAAGCGTTGCTTTCCGTCTTGGTCCTCATCTTCCCCACATAGACCATCTGTCCTATGGAATACCGGCGGTTCCAAGTCGAAGCCTCCCTTTTTGCGTTCTTCCCAATATCTCTCCGCTTCTCCACCCTTTCAGGTCCAATTTGGATTAACATCATACCTCCTAAAATACCCTGATAATATCAATGAATGCCAGCAGAAACAGAATCACAACCCCCAAAGCACACAGTATTTTAATGTGCCAGGGATCACCATTATGGGGATTGTAAGAATAGATTTCCACCGGCCTTCTCATTTACGCCACCATTAAAGTCCTTTCAGCGGCAACAAGATCATCAAGTGTAAGGTCTCTCCCTTCCTGCTGGACCATATTTATTGCGGTCCGCAAGATCGCCGCCATTGTGCGATAATGCCCTTCACCCTCGGCTTTCTTTTTGAGGAAAGCTACTACATCCTTTTGAGCGGTTGTTTTTATTGACTCCAACATCATGTTGATATCCATAGCCTCGACCTCATTTTTTAGCACACACCGCATCAGTTCGCGACTCCTAATTTGTTGGTAACGGCTCGCGTATTTCCCCGATGTCTGGTTAAGCAATTCCTCTGATCCACAGAAAACACATGGAACGTTGCATTCATCCGAAAGTTCACGGCAGGCTTCAAGCCCCTGATAACGCAGTTTGTGTGCTTCGTCTACCAAGATCATCGCATCAGTACCAGCGAGCATTTTATGGAGGAGGCGTTCCATTTTTTTCTTGCCCCCCTGAATCCCTTTGTGCTCCTTGTATTCGTCCCAATCTTTTTCTGTAATTTCGGTAAAGATATCCTCCAAAATGTCATATTTTCCATACCCAGTCTTGGCGGTCACAAGAAAAACTGATTCATTGCTGTCTCTAAAGTGCCGTAGAGTAGTAGTTTTTCCAAGTCCGGCACCTCCAATTATTTTCCCGAGACTCCGGTGGACTCGCGCATAGGTTAATACGGCGAGAGCTTGCCGGCTTTGATGTGTCTTTAGATATTCAAAATTGAGAAAAGCTGTTTCCTGGGCAAACCTCAACTGCAGGAATTTCCCAACTTTTTTCCCCAATGTTTCAGAATCTCCATTATATTTTCCCAAAAGCCATTGACTTAAGGCTGCTGGGGATACACTCATCGCCTGAGCAATTTTCGATTGTGACCAGTTCTTATTTCTTTTTTGGAAGTTTTTTAAAGCTTCCTTTGCCGTGTTGTCATTGAGAGAATTATTCAACATCATTTCGAAATCCTCCATTATTTAAAATTCCGAGAGATGGTTGATCCACCGCTCATATATATCATCTGCTTTAGAATTCTTTTCTGTTTGTGTTTCTGCATCTGCAAGAGCATCAATAACCTGTGCCGCTCTTGCATCGGCTTTCTTTTGCTGTTCAACCCGCTTTTGTTCTTCGGCTACTATCGCCGCATACTTTGTACCCACAACTTTTTCGATCATACCCGGCTCCTGGAAATCAGGAATTCCCCGGGAGAATATCAATGCTTCCCTCTGCTCATTGGTCAACTTTTTCGCGTCATCCAACCAGGGCCTTACCGAATCCTTGAGTACCTTTTTGAGTCTCATCTGCCGTTTATACTCATCAGGATTTGCGCGCCAATGGGCGATTTGACGTTGTTCCGCAACACCTATATATTTGCCCTTCAGATCAAACAGAAATATTTTCGAAAGATCGTCTTCCGAATATCGTATGAAAACTTTTTCCCCAAGAAGTTTGAACTGAACTTGATCATTCCAATAGCGCGTGTCAAAGGCTTTGATTCCGTCCCTCTCCACTGTTAGTGGTTTCATATATTTCGAAGTAAGAAGGACAAGTTCTTCCTCTTTGACAGCTCGCTTTTCTTTCATGAGAGAAAAAAACACCTGGTTGGGAGTCCGTTTTTCCATGCCTTTTCCACGATGCTCCCTTTTTTCGTTATAGTAATGATCTACCCAAACATGGATAGCTTCTTTAATATATTCATATGAATGCACCTTTTTCTTTCTGATTTTCTTCTCAAGACCATCGGGGCGTTCCAGGTAGTTTTTTCCCCGATAACCTGAAAAATAACACGCGAATTCTGTCCGAAATGTCTTGAAAAACCTCTCCACGGTCTTACTTTTGGCATTGTAGGGGATTGCCCATGAAGTTTCAATTCCTAGCGTTTCGTATAGGCCTTGGACCTTGATCGCCTCTTTTTTCCCGAGGATTTGTATTTTCTCCTCTCCACCGCGAAAATGCTTACATCGATAGTCCTTCCCATTATCCAAGTGCACCATCTCAGGTACACCATATTGAAGGATTGCTTGGCGGAGAGAAATATTAATGGTGTCGCTGTTAGGCTTCTCCGAAAGAACCCAGGAAATTACTTTGCGACTCCTGACATCATACCAGACGGTTAGCCAGGGAAAACAAACCCGTTCTTCCCCTGTATCGAGATCACGTATCCGGCAAGCCACATCCACTTGATGATGGTCGGATTCAATAATCTCCATTACATTTACGCTCGTTACATCCCGTTCTATTGATGGGACGCAAGTATCTTCAAAAACTTTTTTCCCTTCCCTGGCGGCTACTTTCACCGGTTTGGGGATTGCCCGGATGTACCGCCGCCACGTCTCAAATGATCCAACCTTCCACCCTTTGATTTCGGCGGCTCGGAGGATTTCATTATAAGCAAGCTTCAGCGTCCATCTGTTGCCGTGCAGATACAACCTTCTACCATATTCCAGAGCTTCTTCCGAAAACACTTCAAACGATGGCCGATTACTTTTCCATCCCGGAAGTAACCCTTTCATCCCATAATCCCGATAGGCTTTTTGCCAGCGAAACAGCGTAGCCCGGTTTGCGTCAATCCCGGATTCCTGGAGAAATTCGGAAATAACAACGCTTTTCCCTGCCCCTTTCTCCTCGGCGTACCTCGCCCACTCTTGGAGAACACTGAACCGGTATTCCGCGATCTTGCGTTTTTTCTCTGTCACATGTGCCGCTTCCTGGACTTCTTTCCGCTGTGTTTCTTCGTATTTTTTTTTTAGTTCACCACTTAAAGAGGATAGGGCTATTATAAATCTTTCTTTCCCCTTCCTTTGTCTTTTGTCTACTTGTGCTATATACTTATTTGCCTTTATCTTTTTATGTACAGCTTTTTTCGAAATTCCTTCAAGTTCTGCAACTTCCCGAACAGGGATCCAGATTTCCATTATTTGCTCCTCGGGATCGATAAGATTTCTATTTTTCCGCCGACATAACAGTCATACTTTATTGCACATTCGATTGCCTTTTTTATTCTGTCTGTTGTAATAATTTTGCTGTCTCTTAGAGCTTCCAATGCTCCATAAGCATATTCAGACCCTGAGCCTATGCACACCCAATCAGCATACTCAACTAGATTACAATTTCGTTCAATGTGCCACAAGCTCTTGCGAAATGCTAATACCATTGAGTTTATCTCCCACTCACCCTCAATGCCCATTCCATTTTGTTTGAATACATCAATCATGCGTGGAATAAATATTCTAACTAAATATTCACGAGTACTATATCCAAATGGCATTTTCGGTAAAACAAAATTACTTTCAACAATAGTTTTTTGCCTTGTACTACCTACGCAACCAATAACCATCTCTTTTCCGCATATTGTTTTCTTTTTAAATATTTTTTTATGGTCTGTGGTCGAGATAAAAGAGCCGGCAGTCAGTTGAGAATCTGCCCCAACATATATATTTCCTTCATCTATATATCCAACTACAACACTCATGATTTCTCCTCTAAATATTTCTCAACAAGCCTTTCTTCTAGGTATTTTATGAAGGTGATCAATTCATCGAGAGACGTTTTCTCTTTGACATCCTTTGATGAAATAGCAAGTGCCAGCAAAGCTTCTGTTGAAACCTCTACTTTTTTTGCCAAGAGCTTTGCCTTGATCGCTTTTTTTTGTCTAGCATCTATTTCAAAATGGGTAATCGTTTTCATCTAGCCGTCCTTCGTCCTTACAAATATTTCTATTTGATACCCAGCGAACGCGCTCTTCACCAAAGTAGTCAAATCGTATTTTGCTTCTCCCAAAAGGTTTTCCCTCAAGAAGTTCTCCGTGTAGTATCCACCACGGACCATGATTCTCTACACGCCAATATTCAATTTGCACTCCATCTTGGAGGTTGGGGCGAAGGGGGTGCAACATGCACAACCCTTCGCCCCTTTTATGTCGTTTGCCCACAACAGGCGTTGGTGAGTTAGGCGAGGGGAGTCGGCCATTCTCCCCCGCCCATATATTTTTTGAATCACAATAAAAGACACTTTTTTTCATTGGATAACCTCAACGCTTTCTACACTTACACGTGAAAGTTTTACCTTGATCCCACAGTTGCAGGTATGTTCAAGCCAAAGACCACCAAATTTCCGCACTACTGTTGCCAAGGTTCCAGCCGGTAATGTCACCCAGCCATTCGTAATTTCCCGCAACGTCATCACTCGTTTCCCTTCCCATTCGCTTGCTTTCATTGTTTCCCCCGTAATCTTTTCATTACCTCTGAGAGCCTATCTTTTATCCCTTTACTTGAAAAGATAACGATTGCTCCAATGTCTTCCCGGTCTACCTCAATCACTCTCCCATCCTCTTCCAACTCGATTTCTAATATTTCCCTCGTAATTTTCGTTATCGTTCCATACGCCCAAGTTTTTTTCAACTTATCGGTCCGACATATTACACGATCATGGACTAATAATCCTGAGATCAACTGCCGATCAAAAGTGATCGACTTGGGGAAGACTCTACTTTTATTTACGAAAGCATCATTTTTGCGGCCCTCAACTCTAACACATGCATAGGGGCCCGCAAACTCTTTGAAAACTGCATTATATACACAGTAACCTGTAAAATACTTTACTTCAATTCCCTGCGAAAACGTGTTGTGATACCTTGCAATGATTGCTCGCACGGACCGAACTATATCATCATCATATGAATATATCAGAGTATTTCCTTCGTTTATTATAGAATTGAGCTCTCTAACCCGACAATCAACTCTCACTTTTGCCTTAGAAAGTCTCTCATCTTCCACAGCCTCTAGCTTCACAATTTTTTCCAGCTCACTTATATTTTTACGTCTATTGCCCTTCTTATTCTTATACAACTGAAGTGAAAGCCATGTTTTAAATGTTTCGCAATCATGCAAAGCGGAAAGCGCAAGGACTATTTCTTTCGATTTCCCCAGTTCCTTAAAAACAAAGCCAGTTGCGAATATTTGCCCGCACCAATCAAACGTTTCAGATTTATAGTCGGGGAATATTTCTTCGGCTATCTTGTCTCCCGTTTTAACATCTACTGCAATGAGGCAGCGCAATTCTCCGCCGTTTAATTCTACGGCATCGACATAGATTGTTTCAATTTGCGCAGACATCGATCCCCTCCGCTCCTTCGAGCTCCGCCACCTCTGCCTGCATTTCTTGTATTTTCTCACGAAGGGCTAGAACCCTTCTTTCCTTCGCCTCATCTGATAATGCAACCTTGATCTCGCGCAGGGGCTCGGCAACGAGCAAAAGTGGATAATAGTTCCCAGTAACCTGACAGAGTGCCGCGATCAATGACGCACGTATGCGGTGCTTCGGCTCTTCCGGTGAGTTATATTTATATAATTGTCGAGCTGTCACCTCGGTACCTATTAGCTGCGACATTTCCGCAGCTATGGTATAGTTGTCTTTCGGGCAATTTTTCACAGCGAGCTGGCAGGCTTGAGCCATTTGACGATCATGGTCAAACCCAACCTGCGGAAAATATCTATCAAATTCCATCCGTTGCTCCCACTCTTTCCCCACCATGCGTGGGAAAGTTTTTCTTAGATTTCCCATTGCTTTCTCCCTTGAAGCATTTTATAATTACATATAATGTCAAGCGCAATTTGTTTAACTCGCATTTACGGCCACCGCAAGAATCGCAATCTCTCGGTCAACATATTCCGAATCTCGATGGCCATTTATTACCCTCGACACCCATTCGGGCCTTCGATTGATCCGCGCAGCGAAGTCCCTTTGGCTTATGCCATTTCGCAACAATACATATTTACTAAATGCTGCTTTTTGTTTTCTAAGGTCAATTTGTTGAACTTTCATGTTACAATAGTAACATCGTTGCCTTGTTTTGTCAACAAAAAAATAATAATATTTACAAGAGTAGCCTGTGAATAAAGAAGATCAAATTAATGTTGGCCTTAGATTTAAAGAAATAAGAAAGACGCTTAATCTTGGGCAAAGTGAACTTGCAAATATAGCCGGTGTTTCGCGCTCCCTCCTGTCTTTATGCGAGAATGGTACAAAAACCCCGAGTTACCAACTATTGGTGGCTCTGGCAACAAAGTTAAACATAGATATCAACTGGCTTATTTCTGGCAACGGTGACATGTTTACGGGGCCAAAGATAGATTATGGTGCACTTACCGATGAGATGCAAGATATGTTTTTTCATATTGAACACATCCCCGAACTTCGGCTACATATTCTTGAAGAATTTCTACATTTCAAAATAAGAAATAAGGAGAAAATAGAGAAACAGCTAAGCAAGGAACGTAAAGGAAAAGAAAAAGGGAGAATTGCCAGATGAATGAAAGGGAAAGCTTTAAGGAAGAACTTCTAGATTTACTAAATATTCCTGAAGTAGAAAAAATAATAATGATTTCGCTTGAACGCGCGAAATTTTCTTGCGCAACCGAAATTCAGACATACGTTGATTTAAAAAATCATTTTGTCCCAACAGCGGGTAAACGCTTAATGATACTCGAAAATGCAAAGGAAATTGTATATCGTTTTGAAATAGAATTTCATGAGAATTGTTCTTCTGTTTCTAAGTTTGAGCCAGCACCACCACCAGGACAATCAATAACCGATATCATTGACAAAGACATCTTGAAAAGCATTACTGAGAAAGTCTCGGATCGTCAAAAAATTCATAGCTTAAAAAATAAGAATAAGCACATTGAATTTGTTCGGTTCCCTAGTACTGCCTTTGGATCTATTCGTGATAGTATAGCGAAAAAGAGCAATCCAAACGATTGCATTACATTATCAATTGATCCACAAGCTGGAGAGTTTGAAGAAATGTTCTATTATATGAAGAAATTTCCACAATTGAAAGCAAGCTTATTTACTCAATTCTACTACATGCTCCCTCACTTTGAGATTTCGCAAAGCGACAATACAGAAGATGTCAATGTCGAAATTATCTAACACTCACGAATCTTGGATCAACTAAAAGCTTTTTATCCAAACGCTTAGCCTCATCAAATTGCGTTTTTGGGGAAGGAAAATCTTGACTGATATAATAGATTGTTTTGCCCTCCTTAGCGAGAGTGTGCAAGAATTCCATTAGGTTTTTTTCTAATTCCCTCGAAGTACCTTTGGCAAAATCGTCAATTATATACACGCGCTTTTCTTCGCTGAGTACTAACGCGCCTATTGCTTTATCTAATAGTTCAGAATCTTTTTCCCGCAGAGACGCCCCAAAATAGCGCTCAAGATTAGACGTAAATGTCTTGAACTCTACCCCACGGAGCTCTGATAGAAACTCAAAGAGAGTCTTAATATTTATCTCTTCAAGAATTTCTTTAACCCTATATTTTTTCAATAATGCGATCGAAGTTGACCAGACTATTTGTGAGCTTTGTTTTTTCCACTTATCGCTAATGGCAAGAAAAAATATATACCCTTCTTTCCCATTGCTTTCATTTTCGAGAAAGCCTAATTTAGAATCAAAGCCAGTTAACTTATTGATTAATCTCCAGATTAAAGACATACTGATAACAAAATAGAACAAGCAAAAGGTCACGCCATATATCAAAAGCCCTGAAAGTTTACTTTTTGATCGATAAATATATTCATTGGTTTTTTGAAATAAGGCCTGTACGGGTTCATTTCTCCTAAAACGTTTTTCAATGTAGTATTCATGGAATTTAGTGCGAATTTCAAACACATAATCTAAATATGATAAGTATGAAGAATAACCCGTTCCTGATAATTCTGTCGCCATTTTAGATGCAAAAACCCAGGGAAATACACCTGCGTAAGAACGATGATATTTTACTATCCCTCTGAGAGATGCTACAAATTTTTCTTCAAGAATATCATTTCTTTTTTTTGTTTTTTTAATATAGCGGTCGGCCATTTCGCCCATTTTTTCCTGTATACCACTTTCACCTTTTTCCTTCATCTTCCGCAAAACTTCAAGCGCTTCGCGCTCAAATTTCATTGAATTGCTTATTTTTTGAATATTGATCGATTCTATATTTGGAAGTCCCCTAGCTTTAATTCGTACCAGATTTTTTGCAACACCCGGAATAATAATTACACAAAAAAGAAATAACGCAAGTGATACATAGTAAGCATTCTTTTTCCAGCGAAAGATAAGCATCAGTAGAAATCCCAAAACATACATGAGGTTTACGACCAAGATAAATATCAGTATTACGATTAAATAATGTAAATATTCATTCCCAGTAAAACTTATTTTCTGAATTAATGGAACAATTATTGGTATAAAAGAAATTACTAAAAAAATAATATCCAATAAAACTAATCTGAAAAAAACTAGCAGTAGAATTGCGCTTTTCTTGCGTAGTAGCTCACAGAGATCGTTACTACCAATTGCCGTCAAGCCCATATACAACATTATAATACCGCCAAAAAACAAAAAGATTTCTGTGATATCTAGTCCAGAATTGAAAAGGTTTTTGCCTCGCGTCGCTTGAAATACATCTACAGTTTCCTTTGTATTTATTTCAGACATCATTTGTTTATTTAGAATTGATTGTGAAAAGAACATTGCCAGGGGGGAGGGGCGCGACATAACACGAAAACCATACGCCCCATATTGCTCATATGTAAAATATTTTTTGATCTTCAGCTCTTCAAACTGACAGAAATTTTTCTCCTTCTGAAGATAATCTTTCCAACTTTCCACCCCTGACCATGCGGAAAAAACTAGCATTATTGTGAATATAATAAATAGAATTCTATTTCTATAATTTACGAGCCTCCTTAATTCAAATTTAATAACGATTTTCATTTATTTATTCTAGTCCTGGCAGTTTTCTTCCGTTGAGATTTCAAGTATTTCTCTCCCAATGCGGGTAGCATAGTTGCCATACATTGTCGCATGAGACATTAACTCAACCAATTCCCACATTTTTGCTTTATCTGGTTTTTCATTTCTATTTAATGCGGCCTCAATTGCAGCGAGACACACAATAATACTGTCTACATTTGCTATATTTTTGGCGTGGATCGCAATTATATCGCCTTGTACAAGTTTATTCTTCAATTCTGTCGCAATAACTGTATTCATGTTTTTCGCGCTTATAAAACCTTCATAGTCAAAGGCCAAAAACTTTTGGAGTCGCATTTCATTATATCCTATCTTTTCTCCAATTTGCTTCGCAGTTGAGTATAATTCTCTTGCTTTTTTCATTTCAGTAATTGCAAGTAAGATATAATTTTTCATTGTTTGCTGGTCAAGCATTCTTAGTTCTGCTCGCTCATATTCGGCACATGCCAACATAATATATCCTTGTGATGAAAGAAAACGGGCTGCACCCTCGACTATGCTTTCATTCATGTCAACTTTTTCTGCCCCCGTCCGAAAGGGGCATATAATATCATTCATTACCATTACTCCAGGCATTTGGAGTGCAAATATCAATATGCTAATTAAGACTATCGCGTTTTTTCGCGTATTCATTTTAATATCCTCCTTAGTAATTATCTTTATTCTACCTTTTGTTATTTTAAGTAAATTCTCTTTTTCTTTCAATGGGAAATTCTATTTTTTTTTTCCCACTTATTTGGGATATTACATACAAGCGTGGGAACCATTCTAATGTTTATTTTTATCTCTATTTTTATTCTATTTTCTTTCTTAATGGGCTTTTTCGTTGGTTCCCATGCTACCCGCTTCCTAAAGACGTTCGATTTTAACATTACGGCTCCTTTTTCTTTCTCTGCCCTTTTTTCCGCGTTTTGTTTGTTTTTAACTTAGTTCCGCACCCCAAGAAGCCCCTTTCCTTTTTATTCCCCGATTTACCTTTTTATAGCTTGCGTTTGAACGGTTTTTAAAAGAGTTTTAATAGTCGCAATTCCTTTGACCTCCCGTCCACCATTTTTCCACTATTCCCACACCCCGCAAATCCGCTTTATACCAATTGTTCCCCCAGATCACAAGCCCATTTTCAACCAATTTTATAAAGTATCATTCTATATTACCCCCTATATGAAGACTGCCGGTAGAATTCCTGTTGGGGCGCCGGGGGGATCGTGTCGTGGATTTCCGTGACCTGCGCCGCGATATACCTGCTCAACGCCCGGAGGGTTTGGGTCTCGAAAATTTCCGCCAGAGGTATTTTTACCGAAAGCTCTTTATGTACCATGGCAAGCATGATTGTGGCCTTCAACGAATGGCCGCCCAGGTGGAAAAAATTGCTGTCCATACCGATGCTCTCCGGCGAGACGGCCAATACTTCGGACCACATGGCCGCGAGCCTGCATTCCAGCTCGCTGCGGGGGGGGTCCGCCGGGCTGTCTAAAATATCGATGCGAGGTTCTGGTAACGCTTTCCGATCCACTTTGTTACTGGTATTGAGCGGGAGACTCTCCAATTGCATAAAATAGGCGGGAATCATGCAATCGGGTAATTTCATTCCCAGATACTCCCGCAATTCCTGAGCCGGAACCGTAACCGCCGAGACAAAATAGGCGCAGAGATAACAATCGCCGTCATCCCGTTTCCGGTCCACAACCACCACTGCGGATATATCCTCACGGTTCAGGAGCAAGGACTCGATCTCCTGCAACTCGATTCTGAAGCCGCGAATCTTGACCTGGGAATCCACCCTGCCCAGGAATTCCACATCGCCCTCTTCCAGGAACCGGGCCAGATCCCCGGTTTTGTAAACGATGTCCCCCCCGGCAAACGGATGGGGGATAAATTTTTCCGCGGTCAGGTCCGGATTGTTCAGATACCCTCTCCCCAATCCCTTGCCTCCGATATACACTTCTCCAAAAACTCCAACGGGCGCCGGCCGTAACCGCCGGTCCAGAATATACACCGTGGTGTTGGAGATGGGTTTGCCGATGGGAATGGTGCCCGAGCGCCCATCGACCTCATCCACCGGATAATAGGTCGCATACACCGCGCTTTCGGTAGGGCCGTACATATGAATGAGCCGTCCCTTGCCCAACCGTCCCAGCACCTTGCGGACATGAGTCGCCGATACCTTCTCGCCGCCGAATAAAATCTTGCGCACACAATCCAGACAGTCAATTTCATAATCGGCCAATACATTGAATAACGCTGTAGTGACTAAAAAGACAGACACGGCCTCTTTTTTCAAGGCGGCGGCGATATGACTCGCCGACTGGGCCTCGCTCTGCTTCGCCAGCACCAGCGCCGCGCCGTTGAGAAATGCTGCGAAAATGTCGAACACCGACCCGTCAAAGGCATAGTTGGACAATTGCAAGAGCCTGTCCCCCTCTCCAATATCAATATAATTGGTATTCCGGGCAATCCGGATGACATTGGCGTGAGTGATGAGAGTCCCTTTGGGCTTGCCTGTGGTGCCGGAAGTGTAAATCACATAGGCTAGATCCCCTGCGTCACCGTGCGTCATGGAATTTCTGACGCGAAATACATCCGAGCATTCATCGAGATTGAAAACCTCAGCGGGAATATCGCCGTGAAGTTCGAAGGGGCGGCTACTATGACCCAGTACCAGCGACACTCCACTGTCCCGCAACATAAAACCGGTCCGTTCCACCGGGAAATCCGGGTCCAGAGGCAAATAGGCGCCGCCGGCCCGCAAAATCGCCAGAATCGCGATCATCATGTCTATAGACCGGGGCAAACACACCGCCACTAACGAATCACTGCGCACGCCTTTGTTTCCCAGCACAACCGCCAATAATTCCACCCGCAGGAAGAGTTCGCTGTAGGTTAGTTGTATCCAGTCGCCGCGATCCCCCGCATCCAATGCGACACCGCTTATGGCCGCGCGGTCGGGAAACCGCGCCACAGTTTCGCCGAACAATTGTGAAATGGTCTTGTGGGCTGGGTAATCTGTCCGGGTTTGGTTGAACTCCTGGATGACACGAAACGTTTCCTCCTCGTCCATGAGTTCAGTCTCGTCCAGAAGAAGCAAATCAGATTCCGCTACCTGCCGGATGACATTCCGCAGATGACGGGCGAAGCGCAGGATAGTTCCGCGCTTGAACAGCCGGGTGCAATATTCCAATTGGAAGTGCACCCGCCCATCGGATTCTTCGACAAATATCGTGAGGTCGAATTTGGCGCTGACGCTTTCGCAATCAACCGGTTGCAGCCGGAGGCCTCGCATGGCGATATCCGGCCGCCTGTAATTTTGCACCACCATCACCACGTCGAACAATGGATTGCGGGAGGGATCCCTCTCCAGTTTCAGTTGATCTACCAGAGCTTCGAATTGCACATCCTGGTTTTCGAAGGCCTTGATGCAACGGCCCTTCACCTCCGATAAAAACTCGTTGAACGGTAAATCTCCACGCGGAGAATTCCGCATCGCCAGCATATTGATGAACATTCCGATGATATGGTGCAAATCCGCGTGGGGCCGCCCCATAACACCCGTCCCCAGCACGATATCCTCCTGCCCCGTATACTTGAAAAACACAAGATTCAGGACCGCCAGTAAGTTCATATACAGGGTTATACCGTACCTGTCCCCCAGCCGGCTGAAATGGTTTGCCAGCTCCGGTTCCAGACTGAAGCGGTAACTCTCCCCGTCGTGCCCCTGGATGTCCGGCCTGGGGAAATCCAGCGGCAAGTCGAGCTTTGGTATAACTCCGTCAAATTGCCCCAACCAATAATCCACCTGCCGGCGGATCCGCGGCGTGATGGAGTTTTGCCAGAGGGAAAAATCCCTGTATTGGACCTTGAGGGGATCCAGGTCATCGCCATTGTAGAGGCGGGCCAATTCCTCGATAAAAACTGCCAGCGAGGTTCCGTCGCTGACAATATGATGAATATCGTAAATAAAAAGCCACCGTTCATTGGGCAAAAGAGCGAAGCCAGCCCTCAGGAGCGGGGCCTTCGCGAGGTCGAAGGGACGGACAAACCGGTCGATCATTATCTGGATGTCCTCATCGCCAGCAGGCGGGGGCATCTGCCCCTCCGGCGATTGCCGCTCGTCGATCCATGTCCCGGGATTCGGGTGGTACCATTCGATGGAGATGTCCACGTGCGGAGCCACCTTTTGAACAGGTTCTTGCCCAACGAATGCGAACGAGGTTCGCAGGGTTTCATGACGGGCGGTCAACGCTCGCAAGGCGTGCTTCCAACGGGGAAGATCGAGCTCCCCCTCACCTCTGTACACCACGGGAATGTTGTAACTCTGGCTAATGTTTTCGAATTGATCCAATATGAACATCCGCTTTTGGGCGGACGTTTGCGGGTAATATTCCCTTTTCTCCAGAGGCTGGATCCCCTGGTAGATATCCCGGCCGGAGGCGGCGATAAAACCGGACAATCGGCGGATGGTGGGTTCCTTGAAGATCGCGGCCAACGGTACCTTGACATCGAATTCTTTATGAATGCGGGAAACCAGGACAGTCGCCTTCAACGAATGCCCCCCCAAATCGAAGAAGCTGTCGTCGATACCGATTACACGCTTCTCCAACTTCAGCACCTCTCCCCAGATCTCCTGCAATTTGCGGTCCGTCCAATGACGGGGAGGCGCATAGGAAGCCTCCGATGTCACTTGCGGCTCAGGCAGCCGGCCGCGGTCGATTTTGCCATTGGCATTCAGAGGGAACTTTTCCAATTGGACAAAAAAAGCGGGAATCATAAAATCGTGCAGATGGAAAGAGAGAAACTCCTTCAACGCCACAGTGTCCAATTGCGTCCGCGCCACAAAATAGGCGCACAACGTCTTGT
>JAHELQ010000673.1:0-1623 GCA_024644125.1 Candidatus Aminicenantota bacterium
ACTCGTCGCCGCCGCTGGCGATGATGTTGTGCCGCTTGACTTATCAAAAGGGGATCGGTTTGTTTGTGGATTTCGGCGAGGATGAACGCCAGGTGGAAGAGAACATGGAGCGGTTCCTGGGCCGTTCGCTCAGGTTTTTGGTGATGGGTACGCCGGCGGACGGCCGTAGCGGCCCTGTGGCCCGGCAATTGCGGCGGTTGGAGCGGCGGTTTGCCGGGCGATTCGTGTTCGTGAACGGGTATGACGAAGAACGGGCTCATCAATTGCTGGGGGCCGCGGATATGTTGGTGGCTCCTTCTTTGTTTGAGCCCTGCGGGTTGATCCAGGTTTACGCTATGGCCTTCGGGACTGTACCGGTGGTGCGGCCTGTAGGCGGGATGAAGGATACGGTGCGATGTCATTTCGACGATCCTGAGCGGGCCACCGGTTTTTATATAGACCGGTATAGCCGGGAGTCATTGAACCGGACCATGGCACAAGCGGTTTCCGTGTACTGGCGCCATCCCGGTACATGGCGGGAGATGATGGTGCGGGGGATGAATGAGAATTTCTCGTGGACCCGGATGAAAAATCAATATATCGAGTTTTTTGGAGGGGCGTCGGCCGACGCCGGGAGTTGATGATGAATAAGATGGATGCTTCGATTATGAATTATTTTGAGGATGCGAAGAACTACTGGCTCGAACGGTTTGCAGGCGATCCGGCGGGATTGGAATTGCCGGCCGATTGGACCCGGGGTAGGGGCGTCTCAGAGAGACGCGTCGAGTTTCCCCTGCCCGCGGATGTGCTGGAGAGTGTGATTCGCGCCGGTAAGAACAAACCGCTCTCGATGTACATAGTGATTCTGACGGCCTTGAAGGTCGTCTTGTATAAATTGACGGGAGAGACCGATGTGGTGACCGCCTCACCGGTGTTGAAGGCCAATCTCCAGGATTTCAACCGCTGGGTGGCGTTCCGGGACCGGGTGTCCCCCGAGTGGAGCTTCCGGGAGTGCCTCAAGGCGGTCAGTCAAACGGTGGTGGAGGGATACAAACATCATTTTTATCCGCTGGAAAAAATTGTCGCCGCCATTGGCAACGGCGGGCGGATGTCATTGTGCAATATTATTCTTTCGATGGCAGATCTCCATGATTCCTGGTGGAATGAAGAGCTCGATGTCGCCTACGATGTGGCGCTGGCTCTGGAGGCGATCGATGACCGGTTGCGTTGTGTTGTCCGGTATGATTCCAACCGTTTCTGTCCCGGTACCATCCGGGGGATTTGGCAGGCGTTGTGTGTGGTCTTGCGATCGGCCCTCGCCGATCCTGGGTCGCGCGTGCGGGATCTTCGCCTGGTGGGGGAAGATGAGGCGCGGGAGTTGGAGCGGCTTTTGACCAATGGTTCCGGCGAAGCTCCAGCGCGGCGCACTATTCCCGCTATGGTTCGGGAGGCGGCGATCCGGCATTCAGAAGCCGTCGCATTGCGGGCGCCTAAGGATCTGAGGCCGCTGGCAGAAGCTCTCAAGCGGGGTGAAATCAACGATTCCGCCCGAGAGATGCTGCTTCCCTGCCGGTTCAAGCTCAATCCCTTTTTGTTCCGGGCGCCATTGGATTTGTCCGGGTCAAAAACCGGTTATGTGATTTT
>JAHELQ010000673.1:1633-2805 GCA_024644125.1 Candidatus Aminicenantota bacterium
AGTGTTGTGGTCAGCCGCGCCACCCTGGAGGCGCTGGAATTGTTCGACGGCCGCCATAGCGTCCGCGCTGTAAATGCAGCGCTTTTAGGCTCGGATCTTTACGTGCTCCTTTATTCGGTGGGAGCCGACGATGTGCTGGAATTATCCAATAAATTCTCACATAAACTGGAGCTCCGCCTCTGCGCAGAGGCCGATGGTATGGTGCGGTTTGTGGCGGCTGCCTTTCGCGACAACCTGTTGGAGCTCGATGGCTATGATTGGCAGGGGACAGACCCCCGACCCCGCCTGCCGGAATTTTCGGACCGGCGGAAGCCGCAAGGGCAGGAGCGGTTGGAGTTGTTGCTACATCGCGACAAAGAGCTTCAACCGGCGGATGTGTTGTTGCTTGGAGATACGCCCGGCTATTCCAGCACCGGTCTCTTGTATCTGGCCTCCTATTTGCGGCGCAACGGCGTTTCCGTCCTTTGCCAATACAGCGACAATTGCTGGGACAAGCAGTCGCTGAAGCGAAATCTCGCGGAATTGCTGGCGGCGGTGAAACCGCGGGTAGTGGCGGTTAGTATGAAATGGTTTCTCCATATGGCCCGCGTGATGGAAATTTGCCGTATCGTGAAAGAGCTTGCGCCGGGGACGCGGGTGGTATTGGGCGGCAACTCGGCATCTTATTATTGGCGGGAAATGATCGAATATGACTTCGTGGACGCGATAATCCGCGGCGACGGCGAGCTACCCCTTCTGCGGTTTTGCCGCGGCGAGGAAAATATTCCCAATTGCGTGACTAAAAAAGAGGGCCGGGTGGTTGAGCGACCGCTAACCTATGTCCACAACGAAGAGAATTCGGCGGAGATTTATCTCTCCCATCTCGATGAGGTCATGCTCTCCACCTATGCACCTATATTCGGGATCTTTTTCATCTATACCCAGCGGGGGTGCTTGCTGGATTGTATTTATTGCGGCGGGTGCAACCGGGCGCAGAGGGAGACCTTCAACCGGCCGGATCTGTTTTTGCGGCCAGCCGCCGAAGTACGCAAGGATATCGAGGCCGCGCTTCCCTATACATCGACGTTAAAATTCTTGTTCGACGATTTTTCCAATCGCCGCTTGCTGGATTATTGCCGCAGCATCTGGGAAGGGATCGATCTGAGCGGCCATTTTTGTTTTATCACCAATGT
>JAHELQ010000674.1 GCA_024644125.1 Candidatus Aminicenantota bacterium
CTCCCCCCCGACCAGGCCATCCAACGCCTCCTGGAATTGATCCGCCAATCCACGCAAAACACCCCCTGATTCCAGCCATAATCAACAAAGTGATGTTTCTTGTTCCCCCCTGGATGCGATATCCGCTTCAGTCGAACAGAGATTCAATTCGGCTACTGGATGATCTCGATATATGGGGGGCGTGGATGGGAACGATCGCGCCACCATCTGATGAGGAAGAGGCCGATAAGGAAACCTCCCACATGGGCCAACCAGGCAATTCCCTGTCCGCCTAAATTGAGGAACTGGAAGATGAACCAGATAACGAGAAACGCGTAGGCCGGGATGTCCACAAACGTAACAAGGATAAAGATAAACAACAGGCTGCGTACCCGCGCGTTGGGGTAGAGTACGAGATAGGCCCCCATCACTCCGGAGACCGCCCCGCTGGCGCCGATGACCGGGATCAGGGAATTGGCGTTGAACACGACATGCGTCAGGCTGGCTCCAACGCCGCAGACAAGATAGAAAAGAATGAATTTAAAGACCCCGAGATAGTCTTCGATATTGTTGCCAAAAATCCATAGGAACAACATGTTCCCCAGCAGGTGCATGAGTGAACCATGCATGAACATCGAAGTGAACAGCGTGAGAAACGGAGATTTTTCCCGGAACGTAGTTTTGTACACTGGAGGTCCATATGCGTTTTTCTCCACAGCATAAGGAATCGGTTGGTCGATGGCGCGAAGGTGGGATATTTCCCAGGGAATCATGGCGCTCTGGGTCACATGAAGATTCAAATCCGTAATCACCGCCTGATAAAGAAACACCGCCACATTGAGAGCGATGAGAAAGATGGTGAATACCGCGGGTTTGCGGGTGGGATTGTAATCTTTTATGGGCAATAACATATCGCCTCCTTCTAACGCTCTCCTTTATTCATTCCCCGATTTTTTCTCGATTTTCGCCCAGGAGTCCTTCAATGACACACTGCGGTTGAATACCAGATTTCCTGCGGCGGAATCCCTACTGTCTGCGCAGAAGTATCCCTGCCTCAAGAATTGGTAACGGATGTCGGGTTGCGGGTCTGCGAGGCAGGCCTCAACTTTGCATCCGGTCAAGATATCGAGGGAATCGGGATTCAGACAATCTTTAAAATCTTCGCCCTCGTTTGATTCATCGGGATTTTCTTTGCTGAACAAACGATCGTAGAGGCGCACCTCGGCATCCAATGCGTGAGCCGCAGAAACCCAATGGAGAGTCCCCTTCACCCGCCGTCCATCCGGTGCTTCACCGCCCCGCGAGCCGGGATCGTAAGTGCAATGCAGTTCGACAATCTCTCCGTGTTCATTCTTAACCACCTCGTTGCAAGTGACAAGATAGGCGAATTTAAGTCGTACTTCACTCCCTGGAGAAAGCCTGAAGAACTTCTTCGGAGGATTCTCCATAAAATCGTCGCGCTCGATATACACAACCTTAGAAAATGTCACCTTGCGAGTGCCGGCCAGTTCATCCTCCGGATTGTTCACCGCATCTAATTCTTCTTCTTGCCCGTCGGGATAATTGTCGATTACCACCTTCAGTGGACGTAACACCGCCATTACCCTCAGCGCCCGTTTATTCAAATCTTCGCGGAGACAATGCTCCAGCAGCGCCACATCGATCACGCTGGAAGCCTTGGCGACACCGATTCGTTCCATGAAATCGCGAATCGCTTCAGGAGTATACCCACGGCGGCGCAGTCCGCTGATAGTGGGCATGCGGGGATCATCCCAGCCGCTCACCAACCCAGTCCGTACCAGCTCCAACAATTTGCGTTTGCTCATGACCGTATAATTCATGTTCAGCCGGGCGAACTCAATTTGCTGGGGATGGCATGGTACATTCAATCTATCCAGGAACCAATCATACAAAGGACGGTGATCCTCGAATTCGAGGGTGCAAATCGAATGAGTCACCCCTTCAATGGAATCCGACAAACCATGCGCAAAATCATACATCGGATAAATGCACCAGGCGTCGCCGGAGCGGTGATGATGGGCCTTCATGATTCTGTAGATAATAGGATCCCTCATATTGAGATTTGGCGAAGTCATATCGATTTTCGCCCGCAATGTGCGGGAACCCTCAGCGAATTCGCCGCTGCGCATCCGCCGGAAGAGATCGAGATTCTCTTCGATCGACCGGTTGCGAAAAGGACTCTCTTTTCCCGGAGCGGTCGGCGCGCCCCGGTAATCCTTAATCTCCTCGGGGCCAAGATCACAAACGAACGCGTTCCCCTGGAGGATTAGCCGCTCGGCGTATTCATACAATGTCTCATAATAATCCGATGCGTAAAATTCCCGATCCTCCCAATTAAAACCTAACCAACGGACATCTTCCTTGATTGAGTCCACATACTCCACATCCTCTTTGGTGGGATTGGTATCGTCGAATCTCAAATTGCACAAACCTGAAAACTCAGACGCCAATCCGAAATTCAGGCAAATGGATTTCGCGTGTCCGATGTGGAGATAACCGTTCGGTTCCGGTGGGAAACGGGTATGAACATTTCCATTGTTTTTCCCGCTTTCCAGATCTTTCTGGATTATTTGACGAATGAAATTCGAAGCGGCAATCGTACTGGCAGGATTGGTCCCGCCGTTATTTTCTTTCTTTTCGTTTTGTTTTTCCTGTTTCATTTTTCCTTCAAGTACTCGATAAACGTTTGGATTCTCTCTAGTGATTCCTCTTTTCCCAAAAACGCAAACAAATCAAAAATCGAAGGGCTGATAGCGCTTGCCACCAATGCAAAGCGCGAGAGATGAATCAAGTCTCCCGCCTTTA
>JAHELQ010000155.1 GCA_024644125.1 Candidatus Aminicenantota bacterium
TCCACGTGTATCATCGGCAATGTTTCCCGCAACACGTCGCCACGGCTCTCGCCGGTCAGCAGTTTCCGTTCCGATTGAAAATCGGGATACCCCAGGTGAATGCGCATCAGGAATCGATCTAATTGAGATTCCGGAAGGGGGAATGTCCCCACATGATGCCGCTGATTCTGGGTGGCGATAACGAAGAAGGGTTCGGGAAGCCTGTATGTTTCGCCATCCACCGACACCTGCTTCTCTTCCATCGCTTCCAGCAACGCACTCTGGGTTCGAGGCGTGGCGCGGTTCAACTCGTCCGCCAGCACCATTTGAGAAAACACGGGGCCTTTGTGAAACTGGAAGGACTTCTGCTCGGAATTGAAAACAGACACACCCACGACATCCGCTGGTAGCAGATCGCTGGTGAATTGGATCCTGGAATACTCCAGATCCATCGTTTTGGCGATGGCCTGGGCCAATGTCGTTTTTCCCATGCCGGGGATGTCTTCGATCAACAGATGCCCGCCTGCCAGCAAGCAGGTGATCACTAGCCGGACTTCGTGATCTTTACCGAGGATGATGTTGCCGATGCCGTCGATTATTTGTTTGATTTCTCTATTCATATTTTTTGCCCGCGCTCCTTGCGGATGTAACTGGATTCCTGCTAATAGAGGATTAATACGAAATAATAACGAAAAATGTTTTTTTTGTCAAACCGGCTTTGAACCGCCTGAAAGTTCGATTTTTCCCCGGAACACCCGGTGCACGTAAATCGAGTAAGCGATAACCGCTGGCATACCGATCATCGCGATCACAGTCATCACTTGCAACGTCAACCGGCCGGACGACGAATTGAATACAGTCATCCCTAAGAATTGGTCATTGGACGCCTTGACAAGAACGGGGAATTGCACGGCGGCGACCAGCCCCCAGAGATTGACAAGTATCAACGAAGACGAAAGGAATAAATTAAAATCTTCTCCTTTTTTCAAATACACCCGTACCAGGACCAATGCCACAAAGACCAGCGCCACAAAAACCCAGGCCGGCCAACGGGAAGCGACTCCATCCAATACCGCCAGTCCCAGAATCACCGACGCCGTAAAACATATCGCGACCCCCCACCAGGCGGCAACCGCGGATTTCCGCGCCCGGCCTTGAACATCACCGCTTGTTTTATGAGCCGTAAACGTGCTCCCTTGAAGTATAATGGCAAACAATCCTACCAGGCCTACCATCACGGGAAACGGTCGCAACAAGGTAAAAAAGGTCCCCATAAAATCTGTGCTCTCATCCAGGGGGATCCCCTGGATCACATTTCCCAGAGCGAGACCATAAAGCGACGCCGGCAGGAAGCTACCGATAACGAACGCCCTCGTCCACATATTCCGGTGCGACGGATCGTAACTCCAGAATTCGAGCGACACAGCCCGGAAAATCAATCCGAATAGTACCACCATCAACGGCAGGTAAAAACCGCTGAACACAGTGGCGTAAACCGCAGGAAAAGCTGCAAAGAGCGACGCTCCGGCAGTGATCAGCCAGACTTCGTTCCCATCCCATACCGGACCGATGGCATTGAAGAGCACCCTCCTCTCGTCATCGTTTTTCGCCAGGTAAGGCGTTAGAATACCGATTCCCAAATCATAACCATCTAGAATAGCATAACCCGCCAGCAAGAATACAATGATATAAAACCAGGTGATCTGCAAAAATGCCATAGTCCCCTCCTCTAATATCCCTGCGGGGCTAGCGTTTCAGGCCCCTTATTGACGATTTTGAAAAAGACCTTCAGAAATACCACAAGCAGCAACCCATAAATCACGGTGAACATAATCAGCGAGAAGACAATCTGCCAGGCGGGAACTACTTTTGAGACGGCATCGGCGGTCTTGAGCACCCTGTACACTACCCAGGGCTGGCGCCCCACTTCCGCCGCGATCCAACCAACCTCCATTGCCAGAATTGTCAACGGAGCCAGGAAGATGAGGCCGATAAAATACCACCGGGCAGTCCAGATTTTGTTCAGGACCACCAACAGCCCACCAAGAAGAGAGAATCCGATAAAAAACATCCCCAACGCGATCATGATATGATACGAACTATAGGTGATGAGCACCGGTGGAATTTCATCCTCTGGAAAGGCGTCGAGCCCTTTGACCTCCGCATGCCAATCAAAATGAATCAGATAACTGAGAAGCGAAGGAATTTTTATTTCAAAGTGAGTTGTTTTATTTTTTTGGTCGGGAATCCCAAACAGCGACATCGGAGCGCCTTTCTGGGTTGTCCACAAGGCTTCGAACGCGGCCATTTTCTCCGGTTGGGTTTTGCTGACCTGCAAGGCGTGCAAATGCCCATGAACCAATTGCAACACCGAAGTCAACGCAAACAAGGCCACAGCGATCACCAATAATTTTTTGGCGTACTCCACAAAGCGGTTTTTCAAGAGGTACCACCCGGCGATTGCTCCTACCACGACCGCGCCGGTGATCCACCCTCCGATAATAGTATGGAAGAACCGGATCATTGAGGAATGATTGATGGCGGCGGCGAAAAAATCTGTGAGCACCGCTTTTCCGTTCACCATCTCAAAACCCGCGGGCGTCTGCATCCAGGAGTTGGCGATGATAATCCACAATCCAGATAAATGGGCGCCGAGACAAACAAAAACCGCGGACCACCAATATGCTTTGTTCGAAACCCGTTCTCGGCCAAAAATCAGGATCCCCAAAAACACCGATTCGAGAAAAAAAGCGAAAATCCCTTCGGCAGCCAGCGGCGCGCCGAAAATATCCCCCACCACCCGAGAGTACCCAGCCCAATTATTACCGAACGCGAATTCCAGGACAATACCGGTAGCGGTTCCCAGCACAAATACAAGACCCACGATTTTAACCAACAATGCAGAGAGCTTCCGGTAAATTTCATCCCTGGTTTTGGCAAAAAAACTCTCCAGGATCACCACGATTAATGTCAACCCCAGAGTCAATGGTGGAAAAATAAAATGAAACCCAACTGTCAACGCAAATTGGATTCGTGCCAACAGGACCACATCCATTCTAATCTCCTCCTCTTCAGGTCGCTATACATTGACCTATCAATAACGAATAAGGAAAATTATCCTACCATGATTCTAAAAAAAATGCAAAACACCCCTAAATTCAAAAGCCAGACAGGTTAATATCCATTAATTCGCGCTTTCTCCGGCGATAACGCGCCAACTGAGCAGAGGGATGCGCCGCCAGGAATTCCGATACAACATCAAACCGGAATCCCACCTGTTCGGGGGAATGGGCATCCGATCCAATGGTTACCGGGATTTGCGCTTGAACGATCATGCGCGCGAGATCAAGCGCCGGGTAAGGCTCTGCTATGGATTTGTGCAAACCGGAAGTATTTATTTCGATAGCCATACCCGCTTTTTTTACCGCAGTCAACACTGAGTCAATATCGTCACGGTTAGTCTCAAGTACGGGATTTCCGGGAATCTTTATCAAATCGATATGAGCCACGACATCATACAGGCCGGTTTTTATGCCCTGTATCATCGACAGGAAATACTCCCGGTAAATCTGTTTTAAAGACTTTTCAGGGAAATGATAATTGAATACCCAATCGCCTTCAGGCCATCCGGAAACAAAATGAACGGACATCAAGACCAGGTCAAACGGGTACCGGGCTAGAAAATCAGTGGTGAATTCCTCGAATCCCTCGATATAATCTGCTTCGATCCCCGTCAGAATATTAATTTCCGGGTACATTTCCCGCGCCCGCTCGATCTCGTCGAGATAAAGATCGATCTCCCCCATCGCCATCCGGTGAAACGAATCATAATCGTTGGGCAAAGGAATATGATCGGTAAAACAAATCTCCCGGTATCCCAACCTTACAGCCTGGGCCGCATAATCCGACACTTTCCCCTGGGCGTGGCCACACAAATGCGTATGAAGATGATAGTCAAACATGGATCAATACGCTACCATAAAGCCATATTCGTGTCAAATGGAAAACTATGCAGAAAAAACGGAAAGAAAAAAATTACATTCGCGGTTTTGTTGAAATTAAACATTATACATGCTACAATTTATCACAATGCGCGACAATATAGTACACAAACAAATTGCGAAGCAACGTTCGGAAAGCGAAAGTAGCGATCTCCAATCTGAAAATTCAAATTTCCCCCCTGGAGAGATTTGCTTAAACTCTAGTTTCGCTTTTTTAAAAGTTTCCAATTTTAACAAAGTTACTGATAGCTACACCTACTCTGAACTGAAGCGTCACAGTTTAATAGAAAATAAAGCCTAAGGAGAAAACAATGGCGATAAAAGACAAAATTAACATCCTACAGGATGTGAACGGTTACCTCGGGGCGGGAATTTTCACTCCCCAGGGCGAAATGCTGGAAGGAGTGGCCGACGTATCGGGCATTCACTTCGAAGCCTCCGGCTCCCAGGTCCACGACACCTTGTTGAATGCTCAAAAAATGGCGACTGAAGCCGGTTTCGGCTCCGCAGACATGATTCAGATCGATACCGAAATGGGAATCGTTTTCTGCAAATGTTACAATGATGGAGACCTTCATTTCCATACAGTTTTGGTCATTAAAAACGACGGCAATATTGCTATGGCTAAAATGAAAATGAAGAAATTCGTCAGCGAAGTGAAAACCGAATTTTGATTTTCCAATCAGCATAGATGCATCGTGAACATTTTATTTCCGCTCCCGCCAATATAATACGGGAGTGGGAATAAAATCACGAAACCATCGGGAGCAAGTATGAATAAATTGATAAGAAACCTGGAATCCCTTCAAACCATAGAGGGATATCTGGGGGCAGGCGTGTTCGACAATACAGGAAAAATGATAGCCGGTGTGCTGGAGGTGTCTGGAATCAATTTTGAAAATGCCGGAAAACTATTTCAACAAATGCTTGAAAACGCCAGGGAATTAATCGCTAACGCAGGCTTTGGGAAAGTAAACCTGGTGCAAGTGGACAGTCAGTTGGGCATAATACTCAGTAAATATATGAAAATTGAAGAGCGTTGTTACTCCGTCATCCTGGTCGTAAAAAACGAGAGCAATCTTGGCCTTACCAAAATAAAATTGAACCAGGTGGCTGAAAAACTCATACCCAACCTCTGACAAGAATGAAAAAGCTAAAACCTCTACAAATATTAAAAAGTTACGGCGCGACTCAACTATCACTGATCAAAGACCTGGATCAGGGACATTATCTAGTGGAGAAAAAAATCATCGTCTCCATCGAAGTACAAAAAAAATTATTCGCCAACGAAATCCACATCCACCAACAACTAGACCACCGCTATATTATCAAATTTATCAGGCAGGTCGGCGAAGACGCTTTTTTAATGGAATATGCTCCCAACGGAAGTATTGAAGACTTGCTGAAGAGAAATCCCCGGGAATTCTTGAGTAGGCGCCAGGTGCAACAACTACTCATGAGTATCGATTACCTTCATAACCTTGGATATGTTCATAACGATATCAAGACATCGAATATTCTCCTGGATAATGAAAAGCGAATCAAGCTGTCTGATTTCGCATTCGCCGGAAAAATCGGTGAAACTTTTTTTGAAGATTTCCCGGACTATTTTATGGTCGGAACCGACAAATACCGGCCTATCATGAAAAAGAAAAGCAAAATCAACTGTGTTCAAAACGATCTTTATTCAATCGGTATCGTTCTATTCCGGGCTTTCTCAAACGATGGAAATCTCGAATCCCCCGATGTGGCCTTAATTGAAGATGAAACCATCCGTTATATCGTTCAGAATTGCCTGAATGAAAAATTCAAATCCGCCAGTGAGATTTTGGATGTTTTAAACTCGTCTAAGTAGATTTTTTGATTTACATTTTCCTTTTGAATTGATAAAATGTCGAATGGCGATCAGACCGGAAAAAGATCAATACTATTTAAATATCGCAAAAGTGGTTTCGACTCGTTCCACCTGCCTGAAGGTGTTGATGGGCGCAATCATTGTCAAGGAAGACCAGATCATCGCTACGGGCTATGTGGGATCTCCCCGTCACACCAAAAGTTCAATCGAGCACAACGTGTGCCTCCGACAACATTTGAATATCCCATCCGGCACACAATATGAACTCTGCCGTTCCGTTCACGCTGAGCAAAACGCAATCATCAACGCCGCGCGTGCCGGTGTCAGCTTGCTGGGCGGAGATATGTTCATTTATGGAGAGAACCGCAAGACCGGAGAGGTGGTGAATGCGGTTCCCTGTTTTATATGCAAAAAAATGATGATCAATGCCGGCTTGAACCGGATCATCTGCTCATTCAACGATCCGGAAGAATATTATAGAGTTTATTACATTACCGATTGGGTAACGGACTGGAAAACGCATGATATCATTGAAGACAAAATCAAATATGGTCAATAAGAGCGAACAACCATGAAACATATATACATTGGATTAACCGGAAGAATGGCCTCGGGAAAGGGCGAAGTGGTAAAACTGCTAATGGAAGAAGGTTACACCTACATCTCCCTCTCGGATATTGTCCGCGAAGAGGCGAAACGGGAAGGAACCCCGGTCAACCGCGAACACATGCAAAACATAGGCAACCGCTTGAGAGAGCAAGGTGGCGCCGGTGTATTGGGCCGCAAGGTGAAAGACAAAATCAAGGAATCCGGCATTACCCGATGGGTGATCGACGGTATCAGAAATCCGGCGGAAGTGAAAGAACTGAAGGAATTGAACGGCTTCTGGTTGCTCGGGATCGAAGCGGATATCCCGGTGATTTTAGAGCGCATGAAACTCCGGGGCCGGGAAACCGACCGGATGCCTGAGGAAGAATTGCTGCTGCGTTTGGAACGGGAATGGGGAACCGGAGAACCGGAGAACGGCCAACAGGTCGGCCCGTGTATGAAAATGGCAGACTTTTCAATTGAGAACAATTCTTCGCTTGAAGATCTTACGCGGCAAACGTATCGGTTGCTTGGCAACCTGGAGAAAAAAAATGACTAATAAAAATGCTGTTTACCCGGGATCCTACGATCCATTAACCAACGGCCATATAGATATAATCGAGCGCGGGCTCAGAATTTTTGAAAAAATCACAGTGGCGGTTTTAAAAAATCCCCAAAAAAAATATCTCTTCGACCTGGATGAACGCCTCGAGATACTCAACCACACCTTCAAAGACAATCCAAGAATCGAAGTGGATTGTTTCGAAGGATTGCTGGTGGATTATTTGAACAAAAGAGAAATCACCACCGTTGTCCGTGGTTTGCGGGCAATTTCGGATTTTGAAGTGGAATTCCAGATGGCGCTGATGAACCGGCGGCTCTCCCCGGATGTGGAAACAATATTCCTGGTTCCTTCCGTGAACTATTCATTCCTCAGTTCCAGGTTGGTCAAGGAAATTTACCAATTGGGAGGAGAAATACGCCCGATGGTTCCGGAACTAGTGGACCGGAAACTTAAAGAAAAATATCGCCTGTAATTAACGGGAAATTTTTTTATTGATCAAGGTTGCCTGGTAAGCGGCGCCGAAGCCGTTATCGATATTTGTCACTGTCACACCGCCGGAACAAGAATTCAACATCGACAACAGTGCAGCGATACCGTTAAAATTTGTCCCATACCCGACAGAGGTGGGAACAGCGATTACCGGGGTGGAGGTCAATCCCGCCACCACCGAAGGCAGCGCCCCCTCCATACCCGCAACAACAATAATGACGGTATGATCGTTGAATTTGTCCTGGAGATCCAGAATCCTGGCCAGGCATGCAACACCCACATCGTATTCCTTTGCCACATGATTACCGAGATATTGCGCCGAAACCACGGCCTCCTCTGCGATCGGTTCATCCGACGAGCCCGCGGAAAGAACCAATACAGAGCCTTTGACCCGGATTTCCGGAGGTTTATCGAACGTTACGATCTCAGCCCGCTCATGGTAAATCAAATCCGGGTGCGAAGACCGGAGCGAATCAAAATAATCCGCTCGCAATTTTGTGATTAGAATCTCTTCACCCAAATCTTTGTATTTCTGAACAATGGCCTCCAATTGAAGGAGGCTTTTCCCTTTCCCATAAATGACTTCAGGTAATCCTCGCCTCAACTGGCGGTGAAAGTCTAGCTTGATATTTCCCATGTTATTATACGGTAAATGTTGAAGAAACTTTGCAAATTCCTTTTCTGAAAGTTCCCCTGACTTTAATTGGGAAATTTTTTTATTTATAAGATCGCTCATCCTTCGCACCTGGCTCTTTATGCGGTTCAATATTGTTTTTTTTGTTGAAATTGTTCTTCCACAGTTTCTGACGGGGAAAAAGCGGATGCGGCCGGTATGGGAACTTCACCTGGGCTGGCTCTACCCCGGTGACATTCTGCCAACGGTAATCTCCCATACCATATTTCGATGCATATTGGATAAAAGAGACGTCCGCCACATCGAATCCCATCACATATGTAGCGAGGGAATCAGCCAGCACTGCATCCTCAGACGCTATGGCGAACCCATGAAACACAGGACTGCCTTTGATCGGCCCCTTCCCCTCCATCCCATACAATCCATCGATGATCACAAGATCCGGAGCAACTTCCCGCAATAACCGCCCGAAATTTTCCCCGGCGTTTTCGACTAGATGAAAATACTTTTGACTGCTGGAGAAATTAATCTTCCGGATTTCCGTGCGGGTAGCTCCGAACATCAACACCCGTTCCTCCGGTTTTACATAACCGATGATATTGGGAATGGATAAAAACACAGGGAAGATATTATGGGTTTTAGGAGGTACGACAGTAATGATGTAATCGGCCTCTTCATAACGGGTGTAATGTATTTCCTTGTCGCCGTTTACTGTCAGGACATTCATGGTGTGATCGTGAGGTAGATCGTCGAGATTTATCAGACGGGCGCCGTTTAATTCAACCTCTTTGTAACGGAATTTATAAAAAATATCCCAGGTGGTTTTCCCGGAAAAATAAGCGCCGTCAGATCCCTCGATGACAGCGATATCAGTGATACCAAAATTCTCTTTGAGGTAAAAAATCAATCCTTCCACTGTTTCGTAATGGGTATTGGCATAAATCTCCCTCGAACCCGAAAGATTAATTTTTATCGCCACTTTGTCCGATGCTTTCAATCTCAAGTTGGGGGCGATTGTATCCATGATCTTGTTTACGAACAAGCTCTGCCTGGTCTCTTTTATTAACGCAATTTCTTTATGTCTCATTTTGTACGGATTATATCATTATTATCTGTCGAAAAGCAAACAAGAAGCCAGAAAATCAATGTATCGAACGCACCAGGCGAACGTAGTTGCTATCATAAACGGAACGTCCATAGACATCTCCAGTGTTGAACCTTACCAACCACCGGCCGTCATTCTCAAACAAATCCGATGTCCAAATCCAACTTTGTTGGGTGGAAAATTGAGGATTGATATACAATCCACCCCCGCCCGCTTTCGGTTCAAGAAGAGACGCTCCTTCTTCCAGAGTAGGAAGACGCCAGTCCGAATATCCGGCATATCCACGCTCATTGAGACGGTTCATCCATTCGAGCGCATTCCCATAATTCATATGTTGTGCCGACCCACTCTGCAACCACATCAAGCCCGTGGCTTCATCGATAACCACAGCGTCGCCGTTTATTACCTTGCCGCTAAAGCCATTGACAAAGTCGCCGGTTTTATTGTCATAGTTGTCGAAAAAATTTCGCTGCTTCAACATAGCCTGCACCTGAGCCTTGCTCATAGCTTGAGGACTTTTTCTCAATGTCGTCTTCACCAGACCACCGGTCTGTTTCACCTGGGATTGAGTGGGGGCTTTAGATTGCAAACCGGAGATCTTTTTCATCACTTCGTCATAATAACGCCCTTTGGGATAACGGCGGACATAATTCTCGTAGCTGCGAACAGTATTTCGCAGTGATGCTCGATGGTACGCGTCGTCCTCCTTGCGTTCCTCGGCAAGGCGCAATCTCTCCTGAATCCTCTCTTTCTCGGCCTGTTCCACCAATTTTTGTTCTATTTGTTGTTCCAATTCCATCAAATCATAAGTCGATTTGATCTCTTTGGCCAGCAACAATTTATTTTTGGCTTCTGCATAATTTCCAGCCTCAAATTCCGTTTTCGTCTCTTCCATATATTGGGCAAAATCTTTTAAAGCTTTTTGCTTTTTTGATTCCTTGATTTTAGCTTCCAATTCGGTGAGTTGTTTTGTATTTTTAACAGCCCTGGCGAAGTTCACCTGAGCGAGAGCGTCATCGAATCGCTCCTCCTGGATATATGCCTGAGCCTGCTGGAGATACTCATTGTAGCTGTTGTCTTTGGCAGACTGCGCTGGAGATTTTCCCTTACCTTTGGGCTTACGTTTAGGATTCGCGACAGGTTGGGAATCCTGCGCCTGATTGGACTGT
>JAHELQ010000156.1 GCA_024644125.1 Candidatus Aminicenantota bacterium
TTGGAGGAATCGATGTGGCGGATCGCCAGGTTTATCTTGCACAACCGCCAGGTGGTCTCGTTGCTCTCCTGGCCGAAGATGGAGATACGGTCGCTCAAGCGCAGCGGCGTCTGATTGTTGCCTGACTTTACCAAATCGGCGTGACTCTCCACAAACTTCTCGCTCTGGACAAACATGCCGCCGGACCCGCAGCAGGGATAGTAGACCCGGCCTTCGTAGGGCTCGATCATCTGCGCCAACAAGCGGACAATACTGGTGGGAGTGTAGAACTGCCCGCCCTTTTTACCTTCAGCCAACGCGAACTGACCGAGGAAGTATTCATAGACACGGCCCAGGAGATCTTTGTTCCGGGCTTCGGCGGTGCCCAATTCATGGGCCGACAACAGATCTATCAAACCGCCGAGATTGCGCTGGTCGAGATTGGGGCGACCGTAAACCTTGGGCAGCACGCCCTTGAGGATGGGGTTGTCCGCTTCGATGGCCACCATGGCGTCGTCCACCCCCCGGCCGATGCCCGGCTGTTTGGCCTGGGAACGAAGAAACTCCCACCGGGCCTCCGGCGGAACAAAAAACACATTTTCCGCTCTATATTCATCTTTATCTTCGGCATCGGCCCCTTCGTACTCGCCGCGACCCTCTTTCAGCTTTAGATAGAGCTCGCTGAAGGCGTCGGAAATGTATTTCAGGAAAATGAGGCCCAATACCACATGCTTGTATTCGGCGGCGTCAATATTCTTGCGCAATTTGTCCGCCGCTTTGTAGAGATCGTTCTCGAATTTCTGGTTATTCTGGTTGCCGCCCGTCCGGTTTGTCATAATACCCGTAAGTCTCCTTTTTTGATGTGATCGATCAAGGAGTAATGATAAGTTTAAGAGGAAAAATTGTCAAGACGGGCGGCGCTTGAGTACCTGTCCCCACAAACAGCTTCCGATATGAGAACCCAATCTGCGCCCGAAGCCCGGTTCGAAGCCGAAGCTCTAACTCCACTCAATCCCCATCAGCCTATTTAGATCGAATTCATCGAAAGAAAAGGTAGATGACATGTTGCCTGTCCCCAATCCTATAATTCGCCTGTCCCCGCCAATCCCGCTTCGATGATTGTATGCGCCCATCGCCGAACTTACCTGATTGTCCCCGAGTAACTTCAAATCATAAAAAACGGACAAATTTGAAAGACAAAAAATTATGTGGGGATTCTGGAAAAAAATTACACTTGACTATCTACTAATTGTTTTATAGAATAATATTTTGCAACTTTTTTGCCCAAGCTATATAATTAAAGGAGCCCCATTAATGAAAGTATTCAGAATTGCGTTTATTGTACTTATTTTTATATTGACATGTATTTCGAGTTCAATGTTGATTACCTCGATTACCACAATTATTGGTAAAGGTGCTGCATTCGGCATTCTTACGCCTGACGGACAAATATATTATAAATGTGATAACTCGAGTGCCACTCAATGTACTATTGAAATCAAGCCTCCCGTCAATTGACAATTAGTCAATGTTCTCATTTTAATCAAATAAACAATAGGAGTAGATCAAATGAAAAAATTAAATTTTATTGTAATTGCGTTAATTATTTTGATTAGCTTTGTGTCCTTTTCTGTCTTAACTGAAGGTGTAATTACGATTTCAAGTAAAGGAAAAGCGCATGCTGAAAGTGATGGTACTACCGTTAGATTTTGGTGCGATAATACTGATACAATTACTTGCACAATCGAAATCAAACCACCTGTCAATTAGGAATACCGGGATATATTAATTGGAACTAATATGAAAAAAATCAAATTGATTTTATTGATATTGTTATTTATTGTTACAATTTTCAACTTTATAGAATTCTCATATGGTGAAATTACCATATCCAGTAAAGGAAGAGGAGAAACAATGTACAATGATGATGGTACATGGCAATTCCATTGTGACAATTCCTCTGATAATAATTGCAGCTTAATTGTGAAACCTGCGGTTTGAGAATTATATTGGATACTATTACCAACGAATGAAACTCTTTTTCTCGGAGGCATAAATGAAATTTATTGTCGTAATAATCTCTGCCATCCTGATTTTTTATGGAACTGTTTTTTCCCAGGAATCTCCTTATCAGGAACTGGAAACAGTTAGACTTCAGCTTGAAGATAATCTCTTTTCCTCTATTAGCGATGTTGAACATATTCCCGATGGATTTATTGTTTTGCTTTCCAGGGGCAATCAGAACAATTTAATTGTTGCCCTTGATAAAACCGGGAAGATAAAAAATGTTTATGATAAAACAGGGAATGGACCGGGAGAATTAAGACATGTATTTAATCTTGTGGAATGTAAAGGTTTGATTTATGCCTCCGAGGCGACTTCCCCATTTGTACGCAAATTTACGAAAGAATTAAAATTTTTAAAAGATTACAGAATAAATAAGGCAGGCAGATTATTTCCGCTAAAAAATGAACAATTTGGAATATGGGGCCCTAATTACACGGATGATGGAGCGTTTCAATTGGCCCTGTATGACAGGGAATTTAATCCGATCCGTATGATATACCATGTAAAAGAAGTGCCAGCACTCTTTCATTTTTGGGGAGGTGTTGTTCATGGACCTGCCAATACCTATGCCGTCTTTCATCCTGTTTATTTCCAGGTCAATTTCTTCGACGAAAATTGGAATTTTAAAAAGAAACTGCTTGATGATGTCCCCAAGCATGTAATTCCATATAAAAAATATTCCGGAAGTCCCTATACAGTGGATAATAAGGCTATTGACTGGTCTAAGTCATGGTCCGTCTTGCAGTCTGTTTATTTTTCCAAAGGCAATTTTATTTTGAAATATCTTTATAATAATAGGACATTTATTGATGTTTTCAATGAAGAAGGGCAATTATTGCTAAAGCATTACCAAGAAGAAAGGGGTAATAATCTATCATTCATGGATAGAGATGAGAATTTATGGAAATTGAAAGTTGTGAAGTTTGATGATGACGACCCGGAATATTATCTTGTGAAAGTCAAGCTTAAAATTATGGGAAAAGGAAATGAAAATAAGCAATAAATTAAGGACAATCGGTTGGCTTACTGTTTATGCGGTCCTTGCAATTAATATGATTTTGCTGTATCTCATCAGAGAGAATAGCATAACGGGAGCTCCGATAGAATGGCTGTCTTCAAATAAACCAGTTTTACTTATAATTCTTGATGAATTTGAGTGTGCCACTTGTGTGGAGAATCTTCAGATTCTAAACGAACTTTCCGAACAAGGAGACATAAAAGATAGAATTGATTTTCACTGCCTAATAGTATCGAAAACTAAATCAGATTTGAAAAAGATTGCCACATTTTTTTCTTTCCCGGTATCCATAACGGATGATTTCAAGATTTTTAGAAGGCTCAATATAAACAGAACCCCACTCCTTTTAGGATTATCGCCGCAAAAACAAATCGTTTATAGCGAATTCATCCCTCCCTCAACCATAACGAGTGAAAATTACTTAAAACAAGGTATCCTTGACCGCCTTTTCTATTCTGAATTTATGAATGTCAATTAAAGGGCAACGGATAAAGGCGATGATGGTTAGAGAAAATAAACCCGCCTGTCCCCGAAAAAAAAGATAAAAATCGCTGAACACTTGATCAACGACTTTTAATACTCCCGGTTGAAGGAAGGGATCGATCTACCTATTCTTCGGTAAGAAGTGTCGATCGAAGGCTTCGATGGCAGTTCGAGTTGCGATATTCGACAATAATTTGCAGTTCATTTGGGGGAACGAAGACCGGTTCGAAGCCGAAGCTCTAACTCCACTCAATCCCCATCAGCCTATTTAGATCGAATTCATCGAAAGAAAAGGTAGATGAAATGTTGCCTGTCCCCATCACCATCAATCCTCAACTTATGATTTGCAAAGCAAAAATTCTAATTCTGAAAATTGAGTCTGAGGAGGTTCAATACACTCCGAGGTTTTTGATTTGGAGGGTGTTGGTGGTTTGGGGGTGGGCGAGTTGGTTGTTGGCGGCGATGAAGAGGTTGATGATTTTAGCGAGGTCGTGGGGTTGGTCTTTGCCGGCGAAGCGGTGGAAGTGTTTGAAGGGGATATAGATGGTGGTCCAGTCGGGGCTGGTGAGGAAGGAGTGGCGGTACCAGGATTCGTCGCGGCCCAGGCGGATGCGGTATTCGACCCAGTGGCGGGCCGGGGTGTCGGTGCGGGCCTGGAAGATGACGCCTTCGTGTTTGGCGAGGTCGAGGGGTTGGCGGTGGGCCAGGGCGACCCAAAAATCGCGTTTGTCTTCTTGTTTGGTCAGGGTGTAGCTCATGGTGAAGGTGGTGTCGTTGGCTTCGGTGGTGTCAAAGGTGTAGGTGGCGGTTGAGGCGTCGTTTTTTTCGAGGGTGAAGAAGGTGGCGTCGTTGGCCAGGGTGTCTCCGGGTTGAGGCTGGGTTTCGATCGAGATGTTTTGGCCGATGCCGATGAAGAAGGGGTTGGTGGAGATCCAGGGGAGGTCGTTGAACTTGTTGTCGGAGGCGAAGACTTCCAGGCGGTAGATGCCTGTTTCGGTCACCGGGACCTCGATGTGTTTGTGGATGTCGGCGTCGATGGTCTTGAATACTTTACCGTCTTTTTTTACCGTTATCGCGGTGCGGAATTCGAAGGGGAGGCGGATCACGATGACGCCTTCGCTGGCGGCGGGGCTCGATCCCATCTCGAAGCGTTCGCCGTTGGCTGTCATGTAGTAGGTGTCGAAACCGTTTGCAGCGGCGATTCCTTCGACGCAATTGAAGAACCGGCCCTGCCGGATGGAGGCGATAATCTCCGACGCGGCTTCTTCGGGATCTTTGGGGAGCTCTTTGTCGATTCTGGCGTAGACGGTCAGGGTGCGGAAGAGGGAGAGGTAGGAAGGAAACGATAATTTACGCTTGCGGCCCAGGGGGAGTTTACCATGGGCGTCGAGGGCGTAGATGCCGTAGTGCTTGCCAGTCTTGTTGATCTCGTCCCATTTATCGAAATTGATGTCCGGGTATTTCAGGGTGTTGAGCACGGCGTATTCCGGGTGGAACATGTATTTCAACGGAAATAGGCCCAGGCGCCAGAGGCCGCCGCGTTTGGCGTTGCTGTACGCGCTCAAGACCTCGATGCCGGTGTAGTTCTCGATGTTCCAATCGGTCCAGGGGATGCGGTCGTCGAAGGGGTGGGACACGAAGCAGAAGCCGTTGTCGCGGTTGATTTCGTCGATGGCTTCTTGCGGCTCGAGTGGGTACATGTAGGGCGGGACTTTGTAGCCGGCGCTGGCCATATGGCCGCAATTGAGGGACAACTCGGAGCCGCCGATGAGCAATACTTTGCCGATCCAATCGGTGGAGTTCATGGCTTCGATGTTGGGACGGCCGTGGTCAGAGAGGATGAGGAAGTTCAATTTCGCTTTTTCCGCCGCCTGGGCGATCTCGTCAACAGAGCCGTTGCCGTCGGAGAAGATGGAGTGGATATGGTAGACGCCTTTTTTGTAGTCAGATTGCAACGGGTTGAGATTGGGCTCCTGGCGGAAGCTGAGGATGGGGAAGGCGATGATGAACAGGATGAATGCGAGGGAAAAAATTGTATACTTGATGATTCTCTGAGTTTTTTTCATGTTTTTTTCCTTATTCCAAATAACAAACGCACAAAAAATTATATCATCGAACCTACGGCTAGTCAAAAGGTTTTTCTACTTGCCGGCCGGTCTTGACACCTTTAGAAAAAAAAACTAAAATCCAGCAATGGAAACTAAACATAGCTCTGTTTCAGTGATATTGTTCGCACTGTTTGCCAATCTGTTCATCGCGGTGGTGAAGTTCTTTGTGGCATTTCTCACCGCCTCCTCGGCGATGCTGGCCGAGGCGATTCATTCGCTTGCCGACAGCATGAACCAGGTCTTGTTGTTGGTCGGGATCCGCAGAGGCCGTCGTCAACCGGACAGTCTACATCCTTTCGGTTTTTCCGGCGAGTTGTACTTCTGGTCGTTTATCGTGGCCATCATTCTGTTCACCCTTGGAGCGGTATTTTCGATTTACGAAGGAATCGATAAAATCCGTCATCCTGAACCCATCAAAAACATCTGGATCGCCATTTTGGTGTTGGCGGTATCCATGATCGCAGAGGGCGCCGCGTTTTTACGCGCGTCTCGCAGGGTCAGGCGCGAGAAGGGCGATCTCTCCATCTGGACCTATTTGCGGCGGACCAAAAAATCGGAACTCATTGTGGTGTTCCTTGAAGATCTAGCGGCCATGTGTGGTTTGACCGTGGCGTTGGTGTTGATCACGATCCAGCATTTTACCGGGATGTTGATTTTGGACGGCGTCGCCTCTATTGTTATCGGTTTGATTTTGGGCTTTGTGGCTGTGTTTTTGGGCAACGAGACCAAGTCGTTGTTGATCGGCGAAAGCGCCGATCCGGCCATCATCCGGCAGGTGACCCTGATGTTTGACGAGGACGAGAGCGTCAATCGTACGATCTTTATCAAATCCCTGCAATTGGGGCCCGAGGATATCTTGCTGGCGGTCAAACTGGAATTCGACCACCGTCTCACGTCGGTTGAGATTTCCAATATCATCAATAGCTTCGAGCGGGAAATCCGCTATAATTTCCCGGATATCAAAAAAATATTCATCGAACCGGACATCTTTTCCAACGGCTTCGTCCGGGTGTGATTATCTGAAGCGTCTCGCCGCACCTGATTCACGCGGAGGCGGGACTGGTGTTTCTTGATTTTTATGTCAAAATGGGATATAAAAAGGGATTAAGGAAATGGTAACCTGGGAAAAATATGGACAAAAATTATTACGAAGTACTGGCTCATGATGTGAACCGCGCGTTGGTCGATGGATTGGATCCGGGGAAAGGGACATTGGAGGAGGCGATTTTTTACGCTCTTTCGGTACCGGGTAAGCGGTTGCGGCCGGTGTTGTTTTTGACGTTTTTGAACGCGTATGGGATCGAAGCGGGCGATTATATGGATATTGCCTGTGCCATCGAGTATATTCACACCTATTCGTTGATTCACGACGACCATCCGTCGATGGATAACGACGATTTTCGCCGCGGTATGCCGACGGTGCACAAAAAATACAATGACGCCATCGCGCTTTTGGCGGGCGACACATTGTTGACTATGGCATTTGAGCGGATCGCCCGGGCGCCGTTGCCGCCGCAGAAGACTGTGAATATATTGAAGATTTTGACCTCCGGTATCGGGATCGAGGGTATGGCGGGGGGACAGGCGTTGGATCTGGAATTTTCGGGCGATAAAGAGTTGATCCTCTCCATCCACCGGATGAAAACCGCCGAGTTGATCAAGGCGTCGCTTTTGTGCGCTGCCGAAGCGGCGGATCTTTCGCCGGAGGAGATGGAGAGTTTGGGGGAAGCCGCGATAGCCATTGGTATCGCCTTTCAGATGGCGGACGATTTGCTGGATATGTATGGCGATGAAGAAGAGGTAGGGAAAAAATTGCATAAGGATCAACAAAATCAAAGTCCTAATTCAGTGATTTTTTTCGGCAGGGAATATATAGAAACCGAGGTCAACAGGTATTACGGGCGTACTATGGAAATCCTGGAGCGGTTGGGGATCACTTTCCCGCCGTTTCTGGACCTGATGAAAAAAATGGTGTTTAGGACTAAATAATGAGTGTATTGGATAAGGTAAATTTTCCGCAAGACTTGAAGGCGCTGTCTTATGATGAATTGGAATTATTGTCGCACGAGATCAGGGATGTGATCATCGAGGTGGTGGCGAAAAACGGCGGCCACCTGGCCTCGAATCTCGGGGCTGTGGATTTGACTCTGTCGTTGCACAGGGTCTTCGACACGCCGAAGGACAAGATTATCTTTGACGTGGGTCATCAAAGTTATACCCACAAGATCGTGACCGGCCGCAAGGACCGGATCTTCACCATCCGTCAGAAGGGCGGGCTCACCGGTTACCCGGATATTTTCGAGAGCGAGTATGACTCGTTGAACACGGGGCACGCCTCCACCGCGCTGGCGTTCGCCTCGGGAATGGCGATCGCCCGGGATACGAAAAAGGAAGACTTCAATATTATCGCCGTTGTCGGCGACGGCGCGCTGACCGGAGGCGTGGCTCTGGAGGCGTTGAATCATATCGGGCAGGTGAAGCAGAAGCTCATCATCTTGCTAAACGACAACAAGATGTCGATCTCGCCCAATGTGGGGGGGCTTTCCAAACATTTGAACTATTTGGTTTCGGGCCGGCCGTATATCCGCTTGAAGGAGATGATCCAGGCTATACTGAAAAACATCCCCGGCATCGGCAAATACATGTTCGACGTCGCCAAGAAGATCGAGGTGTTGTTCCGCACCATGATGGTGCCGGGCTCGCTGTTCGACGAGTTGGGGGTCAAGTATATCGGACCCATCAACGGCCATGACTTCAAGGAAATGGAGAAGGAGTTCGCGGAGGCCAAAAAGCACGATTTCCCGGTTTTGCTGCATGTGGTGACGGAGAAGGGCAAGGGGTACAAACCCGCGTCGGACAATCCTACGTCGTATCATTCGTCGGGTCCGTTCGACATCGAGAACGGAAAATTCATCAAGTCCGGCAACAAACCATCTTATTCAAAGATATTCGGCCAGACTGTGGCGCGGTTGGTGGCGGAGGACAAGAGCGTCGTGGCATTGACCGCGGCCATGCCGGAGGGGACGGGGCTTGACGCGGTGCAAAAGGCTTCGCCTGAGAATTTTTACGATGTGGGAATCGCCGAGCAGTATATGTTCAATTTCGCCGGTGGATTGTCGTTGGGCGGTTTGAAGCCGGTGATCGGCGTGTATTCGACATTTATGCAGCGGTCCATCGACCAGATCTACCATGATTTTGATTTGATGCATATTCCGGTGACTGTGGGCATCGACCGGGCGGGACTTGTGGGCGGCGACGGCCCGACCCACCAGGGGATATTCGATATCGCCATGTTGAGACCGTTGCAACGGGTGGTGATCGCTGCGCCCAAAGACGAGAACGAGATGCAGCATATGGTGTATACCGCCGTGAACTCCGGCAAGACCGTGTTTGTCCGTTTTCCCAAGGAGCCTGGGCAGGGAGTGCCGTTCGACCAGGAATTCAAGGAGATTCCCATCGGCAAGGCGGAGGTTGTGCGCGACGGCAAGGACGGCGTGATTCTGGCGGTGGGGCCGCTGGTCTACCGGGCGGTGATCGCTGCGAAGCGGTTGGCGGAGGAACAAGGGCTCGATATCGCCGTCGTGAATGTCCGCTTCATCAAACCGTTTGACAGGGCATTGGTGCTGGAATACATCAACAAGACCCGTTACCTGGTCACCATCGAGGACGGAATCCGTAGCGGCGGCTTCAGCACGTTGATTCGCGAGTTGTTGATCACCGAGAAGATCACGGATTACAGGCTCCTATCGCTGGGGGTTCCGGAGGAGACGATTCCGGTGGCGACACGCGAAGAGTTGTTGGATAAATACCATTTGAATCCCGAGGGAATCTTCAAGGAGGTTAGTAATTTTGTCAAAAAAGACCGGAAGAACGGCGACGGTTAAATTCCCAGTTTGTGTTTGATTTCGGCGAACACAGTTTCGATGTCGTTGTTGCCATTGATGAGGCAGATGTGATCGCCCTTGAGGTCGAGATAGTGTCGGCGAACCGATTCCAGGTACTCCTTTTTCTCGAATAGGCGGGCGGTGGACGCGCGGTTTTGATTGATGCGTGCGAGCGCGGTCTCCACCTCGACGTTGATGAGCAATACACAATCGGGTTCCGGCGCGAATGCGCGGTTGGCTTCGAGAATTGATTCTATATCCAGGCCCCTCGCTCCCTGGTAGCAGGCGGAGGAATAGAAGTAGCGATCGAGGATCATGATTTTGCGTTGATCCCGGGTGGGGATGAGATAGTTTGACACCGTGAATTTGCGGTCTTCGATGAAATAGTTCAACTCTTCTTCGATGGGGATGCTGTCGTTTGCGTTTGCCAGGTTGCGGATTTTCCTGCCCCATTCCGAATCGCCGGGTTCTCTGTACCAGACGGTTTCAAAGCCCTGATGCTCCAGATAGTTTTGCAGCATTTTAGAGAGGGTGGTCTTGCCGGAACCATCGATTCCTTCAAACACGATAAAAAACGGCTGATTCTTTTTCAAGATTTTCATGGTTGCCACCATTCTAAACAAATACGACGCCAGTGTCAATTTGAAATTCGCCTATTCCGGGATTGCCGAAGGAATTCTGAGTAGTTTTTTATTTATATAATGTTACATCAGGGAGGCGATGAGGTCTTCGAGGGTGTGTTGCAGGGTTTTGAGGGGGGGATCGGCGGCTGAGGGCAGCACGGATTCCGTCTGGAAGCGTTCCTGCTTG
>JAHELQ010000157.1 GCA_024644125.1 Candidatus Aminicenantota bacterium
GCCGCCTCGATCATATCCCTGAACAATGTTTCAATTACATGGGAACCGTTGAAGAAGTTTTAGAAAAAGTTAAAACGGAAATAGAAAAAATATGACCCAACAACCGATAGATCCAGATAAAAAAGCAATCGAAGCTAATCCTCAAAATCCTTATTTCCCCTTCGAGCTGGAATCAGGGAAATGGTTCTACCATGAAGATATTGTCGACCAAATCAAGACCAGATTTTTGAATCAGGACTGCCAACCCATTATCATCCATGGAGGAGCGGGCACAGGGAAAACCAGTACTTTGCGAAGGATTGCCGTGGATCCCCAATTATTAAATTCGCAAGAATTAGTAGTCTATATAAATTTAAAACCATATACTGAAGTTAAGCCTCAAGAAATCCCGGCAAAATTTTTCGGAGATATCTACGAGAACATAAAAAAGAAAGGATTGCCTATTAATTCAAATGTAATGGCATTCACTCCCAAACCAACTAAGAAGGAAATAAAAAGTTTTTTTGAAACCTTAAAACCCATAATTAATAGATTTGAGCAAAGAATAATCATACTGGATGAATTTGAATACATACTGGAGACAGGAAGCAAGATAACGAAATCTTTTTTTCAAGATACTCTTTTGGAAATTACAGAGGGAGCGATCCCATTCAAACTCATCCTGGCTATCGAAAAAGAACCGAAACAAGAAAAAAAAGACCAGGTTTTTAACAGTTTTTTAAAAAAATCTCAGAGTATCAAAGTCGATGATTTTTTGCCGGAAAGTAAATTAGCTCAACTTATAAAAAATCCCAAAGGTGATCAAATATCTTTCGAATTCGCCGATTCAGCGGTGCAAAAAGTCATTTCATTTTGCGGAAGCAATCTGTATTTGCAACAGTTGATCTGTTATTATATCTATGAGCAGTTGTCAAAAAGAGGAAACCCATTTTGTGAAGAAGCCGATGTGGAAGCCGCGGTCGAGATATTACTTACTGACCACAGGCCGGACTTCATGTTTGCCTGGAAATACAAATTGACTGTCGATGAAAAAATCGTGGTTTCGGCTTTGGCCGATCTCTCAATTGTGGAACCAAAAGGCCATCATTACCATCTCAAAGAAAATACCTTTTTAGAAAAAATTTTTGAATTCGAGCTATTATCCAAAACTATTACTAAACTGGCGAACGAAAACAAACTCACGCCAATGGTAGGCAAAAGATTCGACCAATATCCGTTTCGATTACCATTATTCGGAATGTGGCTTCAGAAAACATTCCCTTTCAAAAAAACCTTAGGAATGTTTATCGAAGACATCGCCGAACGATCGCTTTCTACAGCCGGATATATTTTAGAATCATGGCCATGCATTGTGGATAACAACTCAATTAAAAAACCCGGTTTTCTGGAATTCTGCAAATACTGGTATGTCTATAAAACAAAATTGGAAATAAACATTGCTGGCAGCCAGGATTCCCTCGATTTTATCAAATTATTGTGCAAAATAACTTTTGGAAGCGATGTAGGTTTAGAATACAAAACAGACGATTATTTTACGTTCCCTCTCAACGATTTAAAATTCGGTCATTTCAAAAAAGCGGCGCTATTTGTTCATACAAAACTAGACATCGAACTCAATGATTGCTGCCAAATTCAAGACAAAATACTCAGTTATAGAGACAATGAATTCGAGACGCTATTTTTTTTGATTTATTTTAAAAAGTCGATCCATATTGAGGCGCTATTGAAAAAAGGATTCTTGCGCATCATATACCTCGATGAAGAGATTTTGAGGCGCGTAGTGATGTCCGACTGCCCGAACATTTCTTTCAAGGAAGAGATCATTCTACAAAGCAGTCCGACATTTTTATCGCCCTATCAAGCGGAAGGCGCGGTCACCACGACTTTTTATGGGAGAATTCACATTCAGCGACAAATCCTGGCGCATTCGAACCGCAATTGCGCCGTTGTGGGTGTCCGGCGGATTGGGAAAAGCTCTCTGCTCCAGAATATCATCAAAAACCTACCGCGTGATGTCATCCCTATTTTTCTGGATTTGAGTCATTGTAAACACTTAAACACGTTCTTTGGGAGAGTATCGCGAAAATTGAAGGAAACATTGGATTTTGAGCCGACGCCCATTTCGACTCCCGCCCAATTCCATACCATGATCCAGGAATTGGCTATGAAATACAGAGAAAAAAAACAGAAACTTCTCTTTGTGTTCGATGAAATCGATAGCGTCATCGTATTCGACCGGAAAAACGATTTCGCCCTGTTGGAGGTGTTCCGCGTGTTGGCGAACGAAGGTTTCACCCAATTTATCGTAGCCGGATTCGCGGAACTTTTCCGGGCAAAACGTGAATTACACTCCCCTCTTTACAATTTCGGCGATATCATTCAATTGGGACCGCTAAATGAGGACGCGGCGCTAACATTGGTTACCGAACCGATGAAATCGATCGGCCTTAATTACAAACATCCGACATCCGCAAAGACGATTCTTCACTACACCTCCGGTCACCCCAGTCTCACCCAATATTTTTGCCAACGGCTGGTCAAGGCGGTTGAAAAAAGAAATGGGAAAAAAGATAGACGAACCATCCTGAAGAAAGACATCGAAAGCGTATACGACAACGAATACAAGAAATTCATTATCAACGACATCTACATGCTGCGTACCACTGAAATACCTCCGATGCAAGAATTGATCATAGTCTTACTTGTCGAAGCCTTTCCCGATAACAAACATTCTACATTCGAAACGATCCGGGAAAGATTGAAAAATGTCGGAGTATCTCTGTCAGATTCTCAACTGACCGCCAATCTCCAGGAATTGGAAATCCGGTATATTCTCGTTGAAGAGGCAAATGGCCGCTATACATTCCCGCTGGAAATGTTCCCGGATATATTGAGAAACCGGTTTGATCTGGAAGAATACAAACAAACCTTATTGAAAAAACTATCAGAGGTAAACCAATGAAAAACGTGTTCAAGTACGAGGAACCACTGGATCCTGAAAATGATAAGGACAGCCTGGTCCCAAGGCAACACCAAATCAATGAGATCATTAGCGGGATCCGAAAGGGAAAATTTTGGGCAGTATATGGCCCGCGCAAAATAGGTAAAACGACCTTACTCAATCAAATTCGCTACGAATTGGACCGGGCCTACCAGTGCATTTATATTGATTGCCGCAATTCCCCCAACGATCCCAAACTTTTTTACGACTGGTTTTGTGATGAAATATTGCAAAAAACCGGCGTGAACAAGGCCGAGATTTATAAAACCCATTCGCATGAAGTCGAAGCTCCCTACGAAGACCTGTACCATTTTTTGAGTTCATTCGGAAAAACCCAAAAGCCGAAAGGGATGAGTAGCATTTTTTTGATCGACGACATCGAACATGTTCCCGCATTGGAACATTTTCTTGGAATTTGGAGGCGCATCCATGAAAGCAAAAATTCCAATTACGACCACATGAACATTTCATCCGTTGTGATTACCGGCAGTACGAATCTCATCAAATTGACTGTCGGAGAATCGTCGCCCTACAATGTCGCCAAACAAATGCAAATGGAAGATTTTTCAAAGGATGATTTTTTTGAACTTAGCGACCGGGTGTTCAAGCACAATAAACAGATTTTATTCAAAGACAGGGAAAAGAGTTATTTGCACTCCCGTCTCTCCGGGCACCCGCAAATGGCGCTTCACGCCCTGGACAAACTTGCTTCCCGCCAAAAAGAGAACAGCAAACCAATTACCCGTGGGGATGTGGACAAGGCGCTAAAAGATCTTCTCGAGGAAAACACATGCCTCAAAATTCTCAAACATCAGATACGCAACGATGAACAATTGCAGGAACTCATCATCGATATCTTCGAGGGAAAAGAGATTCCCTTCTTCCGTCATGACGAATATTCATTGAAGGGAACCGGTATTATAAAGAAAGATGGAAAAGACCAATGTACATTCCGCAATGAAATATTCAAGGATTACCTGGCTGGCCTCAAAATCACAAAATCTCTTTATCTGCAAGCGATTGAAAATCTCATGCGTTCAACCGTCACTGCGCAAAATTTCGAAGAACTCTCTCAGCAAATTGTAGATTGTTGTGCCCAATTTCTGAATACCGAGGTATGTACCTTATGGAAAAAAGCAGGTATTGAAAGTGACCCCGAATTAATGTTGGTTGCCGGCAAAGGGTTGCCGGATGTCGCCAATAGACTCGATTTGTACTACAGGATTTACCCATCGGGTACCCCGGAGAATCTGATCAAGGGCATCATCTCGGATGCAGCGTCTAATAAAAGACCGATTTGTATAAATTCCTTCGATGAACTTTCGAAGCATCCCAGCTACGATGGAAAATTCCATGAAACAATATGGAAAACAGAGCCAAAAGAAAAATTCAAATCACTTTTAATTTTACCTTTGATATTCGAAGAAAAGGTGCTCGGTGTGATCCGCTGGGAAAATAGCGATACGCCCAATGGATTCTCCGATGACGATATGAAGCTTGCTCAAAAATTGCAACCCTTCATCGCGATCGTGTTGAGGTCTATGAATTATAGACAGGAACGGATCAGGACTCGCCAAAATATTCTCAAAGGTTTAGCGGAATTGTTATTGCAAGGGCCGCATAAAGATGATTTGAATCAACAAGTCGTCGATAAAGTCGCCGGGCTCTTGCATGCCGATATTTGCAGTCTTTGGCTCTACTCACGCGAAAGAAAGACACTCAGATTGTCGGCGGCCAAAGGCATAAATTTTCCCATAAGCGAGGCGCCTGAATATGAATTGGATATGGACATCCAGGACGACAAAAACATCGAAGGGATCACAGCATGGATAGGTATACGGAACAAACCTTTTTATGCAAGAAATTTTAACGAACTAAAAAGCCACCCCTCCTGGAGGGGCAAATGGGACCACCTACAATGGGGAGATTCACCGAAAGATTGTTTCAGTTCACTTTTCGGCGTACCTCTAAGTGGAGAAAAAAACAATATCAAAGGGATTCTTAAAATTGAAAGAATGAAAGCCAAAAATCCCTTCAATGATGTCGATCGCGCCGTGCTGGATTTGATGTCCAGTATGGTAAGCCTTGGACTGACACTTAATTCCCAATTACGCGAAGATATCATCTACGACTTTTTCCATTTACTCAAACAACCGGCCAGTAACGCTATCATGGTGTTGGGTGAATTGACGAGAGAATTTAACAAAGGGGCAGCCGCGAGTAAGGAGCGGATCGACAAAAGACTGGAGCAATTGGCCCGGAATCTTGAAACAATCAAAGGGTGGAGCGGGAATGTATATGCCACTGCTACGGGTGAGCCTTACGGTGAGAAAGACACTCAAAAATGTTACCAGATCCAGGAATTTATCAAGGAACTCACAGATGGCTTTGTCCTTTCATTTCCAAATTTTACGTTTCATACTGAAGAAATATTGTTGGGTCATTCACTTTCTCTTACCGATATCGAAAAAAGAAAATTCAAAGTTGCACTTTACAACATCCTCTTCAATTGCATCAAGTATTCATCCAAAATGTCACAGGCGACGATATCAACCGAATTGACCGCTGATGAAGATCTCGCACTAAAAATAAAAGATTTTGGCCAGGGGATCGCAGCAGACGATCTTCCGTTCATATTCGACAAAAATTTCACACGGGGCGCCGACAGGTGGCCGGAAAGTCTTGGAATGGGATTGGCTACGGTCGAACGTCTGTTAAATGAATTTGGATGGAATAAAAAGGTAATTAGCGAAGTAAATAAAGGGACAGAATTCACTATTTATATTCCAAAAGATAGATGGAGGAACTATGCAAACGAATAATGCTGACTCGCAATCACAGTCGATTCACAAGCATATAGTCGTAATAGAAGATGATCCGACTATGAGAGATTTATTGAACGATTTCCTGGGGGATGAAAAATTTGATTTCGCGACCTTCGAATCTGTAACAGAATTTAATCAATCAAAAATAAAATCAATCGATATCATCATCTCCGACATTATGCTACAAAAAGACCGCTCTGCCGGAGCCAAATTTGTATTAGAATATATAAAAAATAAAATTCAGGCCAAACACCCCAGAATTATTTTTATTTCAAATTTTGGGAAAGATTCAATTAGATATGAACTAAAAGAATTGGAAAAGAATGAATGCAGCATTTCATGGATACCTAAACCCTTCAGCATGTTAGATCTCAATGAAAAGATTCTTTCGGAGGAAACGAATGGGAAATAGTAAATGGCCGTCTTACGAATTCGGCATCACACTATATAAGGTTATATCCGAAATTGACATCAAGAAAACCTTTCAGGAGAATATTGTTACAATATTTGAGCGATTGCTCCAGGAATTCTTCCTTCTCTTGAATAAAGAACAGGGCATACATCTTTTTTTTAGTTCTGATTTTTCAGAAGCCCATTTTTTATTTTCGAAATCACCTTCTTCAAAAAAAAGCCCCTATACCAAAACTACAGATAATGAGCTGCTCAAGTGGATAAAAAAGTACAAACTTAAAGATTCAGTCGATTCAGACAGCCTACCCAGAATAATTAAATTAAAAGAAGCACAATTTATTGGCATACTTCATAAATTGTGCCCCGAAATAATCTCGAAGAATGAGAGTATAGAGTTGACATTTCTGCCATTCAACTTCCGGGAGTTGAATCTCGGGTATTTTATTCTCTGGGGAATCCGTAATGAAAACAAATCGGTTGAGTTTGAAAAAACGACACTTCAAGGTTATCTCAGTTCCTGGTATACCTGTTTATCACAATATATACAGAAGATGTTCAAGGTTTCTAGAAACATTTATTTGCCGGAATATTTTACCACCGGCTGGAAACAAGTGGCAGTCTTGTTTGCGGATATCAGAAACTTTACGCCACTGGTAGAAATTTTGAGAAACCGCGGCGGTCACTCGCATAGTTCCGAAATCTTGCAGAAGATAATCACGTCGTTTTATAAAGAGATGTCGGGGATAGTCTGCCGGTATAGCAACGGGCGGATCGATAAATTCCTGGGGGACGGCATCATGGTGATTTTTGGCGAGCAAAAGAGTAAGACGGGCGATGCGGCGTGCGACGCGCTCCATGTGGCGGCGAAGATGATTCAGAAATTCGACGAATTGAAGGATGATTGGCAACAGCAAGCCTTTGGAGCCGACTTTGAAAAAGAGTACAATGAAACCGTTGAGATCGGTCTCGGAATTGGGATCGATTACGGGAGTGTGTATTTCGAATTGCTAGGAGACAAAAATCATCAAGAATACAGCGCTGTGGGAGATCACGTCAATTTCGCCAGCCGCTTGCAAGGGTATGCCGCCAAAGACAATGAGAAAAATGGGAAATATCCGCCGATTATTCTGAGCCGCACCGCCCATTGCTGTTGTAAAAATTGGTTGACCAAAAATGAGCATATCAGGTTGCCGTTAAAAGGAAAGGCTTATACCTACAATTGTTATGGAATTTATCCTGAAGATTTGATCGACGATCGATTCTTCAATATAGAAGAAAATAAGGAAGAAAGCGCTCTACCGGTCAATGAAGCGGCTGATCGGGACGCTATTGAAGCTTCGGCTCCAGATGGCGTTGATTGAAGTTGCGGGCGGCGGGAACGCTTTATGAAGAACAGAGTAGTCGTGATAGATGACGATGGGACGATCGGGGATTTGCTCCAGGACTTCCTTGGGGATTTTGGCTATTCCTGCGCCGTGTTTCAAACTACCGGGGAAGCGCTCGATGAAATCAATAATGATGACATTGTTGTCAGCGATGTGCACTTCGAGGCAAATAATTTTGGCGGGATCGATATGTATCTGGAGTTGCAAAAAAAATTCCCCGATAGGAAGAACGAGATAAAATTCATTTTTATGACGGCGTATTCGATTGAATCCATCGAAGAGAAGATGAAAATCCTGCCGGGGAAGCTAAAGATACTGTTCAAACCGTTCAATTTGCGGGACTTGTTGAAGTTTGTTCGCGAGATACGAAGCGAGGGATTACCAGAGAATTTGCAGTCCGGGCTATTTTGAAAAGTGGAGGGGAAACTCGAAGATGCGAATCTGCGGGAGACGTTGGCGTCGGCGCTGGAGAAGATGGTTATATCTTGCTACAATTTGAATCCCCATGTCATACATTTGAATCGCGACGACTTCAATTTGTATCACTACCATTCAGATTTGTATCGCGGGTATTACGATTTGTATCACAATGTTCATTTTTTGAATCTATATAGCTTTGATTTGAATCTCTAGATTCACAATATGTATCACATCTATCACAATTCGTATCCCGATAACTATTCTCTGTATCGTGATAATCACTTTTTGTATCCCTACGTATACCTTTTGAATCAACGCGCTCTCTTTTGAATCAATGTGTATGCCTTTTGTGTCATTGGGTTGTTTATTGAATCATTCGGCGAGAACTTTTCGACGGGCGCTTCGTATATTATAGGCAGGAGGACATGATGACGTTGAATCGAACGGAGTTGCAGAAAGAAATTGGGCCCAGGTTCAGGAAGATCCGGCTGTCGTTGGGCTATACGCAGGAGCAGATGGCTGCGTTTTTTGGGTTGAAACGGCCGGGATACAGGCGGTATGAGGGAGGAGAAACCTTTCCGGGGTTGCAGGCGTTGAAAATGTTGGCGGAAACGTTCAACGTGTCCATGGAGTGGTTGATCAGGGGAGAAGGCCCGATGGTGAGAGATGAAACTCCACCTCCTTCGGCGAATTCCGGTTTTGAGAACGTCAAGTCCGATGTCCGGGAATTGGTGGCGAATATGGAGAGAATCCCATTGCTCCGCTTCAAGATTCTCGGCTTCTATCACCAATTTAAAATTGACAACGGCGACCTCTTCAAAGATGAGTAGAAGATTGAATTCGCCGAGGCACCCCCGGTCGATGGCCACTCACCAAATATATTCTTTATAGTCGCCCCCTAAATGTTAAAAAAAATCACTTGAATTTTGTGATGTGGGTTGACAGGATGCTGGAAAGGAATTATATTAAAAGATGATAGAGTAGACAATCGAGGTGGCCGTCTATTGCGATTAAACGAAACCAGGTGGAATCAAGCGATAGAGTGTTCCGGTTATTTTGAGCGAAACCGGGATACGGAAACGACGATGGCGTCTCTATAGTTGTAACTTTACGGATAAAACATATAGAAAAGGAGCGATGCTATGATGCTGGTGAAAGGCGCCGCCGTCAATATTTTGCCGAAGTATGTTCAGAAGAATTTTGGAAAAGAGGCATTGACTCAATGGCTGAATTCCATCACTCCCGCGGCGAGAGAGGTATTCGACGGCTCAATCTCCGCTAAAGATTGGTTCCCTCTCAAAGAAGCGTTTATCGAACCGACCGCCACTCTCTGCCAGTTGTTTTACAATTGGGATTACAAAGGGGCCTGGGAATTGGGCCGGTTCAGCGCGGATCAGAGCTTGAGGGGGATCTTCAAATTATTCGTGAAGTTCGGCTCGCCGGAGGTCCTGATCAACCGGGCCGGAGTCGCGTTCAGCACATATTATGATCCAAGCACGATCAAAGTGCAATTGGACGACCAGGGCTTCCCCATCATGCGCATCATGGAATTCGCTGATATCGATAAATTGGTGGAGATGAGAATCGGAGGATGGATCGAGCGGGCTCTGGAAATCAGCGGCTGTAAGAATGTGGGAATCAAGATCACGAAATCCCTGACGAAGGGAGATTCGTACACCGAATACAAAATCTCCTGGAGCAAATAGGATCGAGGGTTACCGCCGCTGTGCACCTGTGGGGTCGTACGACCACGGGTACGCTCCGTACGGCCATTTTGAAGAGTGGACAAGGAATAAATATTAATTTTTCACAACTCCGCCGTTTTCTTTTGTCAACAACTATACTATAATTATCCTTACAAAAACATCCTAAAAAAGGAGTAAGGTATATGGACCTTAAAGAATCAATTCTGGAACTCATTCGCAGGGCGGCGGCCGATCTTTCTCCAGATGTGGAGGAGGCGCTCGTGAATGCCCATCGAAACGAGGATGACGGAACTCCCGCTAAAAGTGTTTTCGGTACCATTCTCGATAACGTACGCATAGCCCGGGAGCAAAGCACTCCGATTTGCCAGGACACAGGTTCCCTGGTGTTTTACATCGATTATCCCAAAGGAGGCCACGAAGACCAATACCGGGCCGCCATCGATCAAGCGGCTAAAGAGGCTACCAGCCTCCAGTATTTGCGGCCCAACGCGGTGGACCCTATCACCGGGAAAAATTCAGGCACTAATATCGGGATCAACGCCCCGTATATCCATTTTCACCAATGGGACAGCGACGATAT
>JAHELQ010000158.1:0-9042 GCA_024644125.1 Candidatus Aminicenantota bacterium
ACAGTCCGTCCGATACGCGCATGGAGCGATGAGGGAAGTAATGGGAACAGATTGATTATATGCCGGCTTATAAATTTTTGCATATGTGTCCGCAACGGCAGCCGAACCGGGCATCGCATGCGACCATCGATGCTACCGATGTAGATCTTCCCTGCTTCCATCCGGCTCCTGTTTCGCCTGTCCCCTGGATTCCTTGGCCTGTTAAGTTAGTGCCATGTGGGACAGGCGAGTTAAAAACCTACCTGTCCCCTGACTCTATTTTTGGCTATCTAGATTGTTCAAGGATGTGGGCGACGGCTTTTTCCAATTGGGGATCCTTACCTTCGAGGCGGTCCAGGAAGGTGTTTTCGATATAGATATCTGGGGAGACACCGTAAAGCTCGATGTCCTTTTTATCGAGGGTGAAACAGCCCCACGAGGGCAGCCGGTATACCGATCCGTCCACCAACCGTTCATTGTCGGTGAAGATCACCCACCGGTATGTTTCGGTACCGATGATCGTGCCGAGCTTGAGAGCCTTGAATCCGGCAGCGGTCATTTCAGCGTCGCTTAGAGTTTGGGCGTTTATCAAAAGGACAATCGGGTGGCCGGATGGGGCGAAATTCGGCTGGGGGGCGAATTTCCCGGCGCGGTATTTCCAGAGGGTGTAGGGTTTCTGGCTGAGAAAGTTGAGCACCGCGTCATGAACGTTGCCTCCGGTATTGTACCGCAAATCGAGAATCAGTCCCTCTTTTTGGTAACCTTCGGTCACCATTTCCCGCATAAACCGTTCCAGTTCAGGCTCTCCCATATTTTTCATATACACGTAACCAATCCGGTTACCGCCCAACTCATGGACTCGGTTACGATTGCTGTCGATCCAGGCATCATACAGTTTTCCACGGAATTCCATATAATTTTTATGGGGGTGAAGTTTGACCGGAACAACCATGCCTGTCCCCCTGCGAAATGTGAGTTGAATCTCGTCTGCGGGGGCTGGAGCCGTGAAGTACATCTCGCGATTCGCCGACGGATCCACCGCTCGCCCGTTTACCTCAAACAACTCATCTCCCGGTTTGATCCCGATTCCAGAGTGATCGGCTGCGGAATCCCGGACAATGGCTTTTACTGTATACGGCGCGTCTTCCTCGAATAAAATGCCTGTGGACACCGTTTTATACTCATGAAAAGTTTTTTCCTCTTCGCCGCGAGAATTGAAGCCGAGATGGGAGGAATTCAACTCTCCAAGCATATCGCCGATAAGCATACGCAAATTCCCCCGGTTGGCGATGTAAGGCAAAAACGACGAATAGCGCTGTTTCATGTTTGCCCAATCTACGCCATGGAAGGTTTCATCGTAGAAGTTTTCCTCGACATTGGCCCAGACCTCGTCGAACATCTGTCGGAATTCGGATTCGAGGCTTCGGGTGAACGCCAGTTGAATATCTATTTTTTTTATGCTGCCGGCAACGGGATTCAATTCCACGATGTCTCCCTTCACTAGAGCGTAGGATTTCCCGTTGAGCGTTTGAATCACCAGGTCGCGAGCGACAGCGCCTTTGAGTTTGACTGTTTTGGGCGGAGTGAATTCTTTGAGGGTGGTGACCCAGATGTTGTGTGGCTCGCCGTCATGATCGGATAAATAGAAGATAGTATATTCCTTGTTTTTTACATCAAAGGCCACATGAGGAGCACCCTGGTTTCCCGCTTCGGGGGAAATGCGTTGCACCCGTTTCATTATATTGTCATAATCTATGGACACGGAGACTTTAGGCTCTTCTTCACTCGTTTTTGGCGCCGCCTGGTCAAAAAGCGACGCAAAATTGTTCGACCTGAAGGGATCGTCGTATTTTTGCAAAGGTACGGAAAAAATTTTTATATTGCCGGCGCCTCGAGGAAAATTCGGTTTTATAGGATCGGACGCCCAGAAAATGTATTTCCCATCCGGGGACCACACCGGCGATGTTTCGGTAACACCAGAGCAAGTCAGATTATACGATTTTTTTTGTTTCAAGTCGTATATGCACACATCCTGCTCAAAATCACGGAAGACTGTGTACAGGATGAAGTTCCCGTCGGGGGAAAAATAGGGTTGACTGCTGCGAAAGCCCCACAATTCATCGGAAAGAACTGTCCTCCCGGTAAACGTACTAAGCTCCAATACCCGAAGATCAGTTCGCCCGCTCACATAAAGCGCGCGCGAGCGTTCCCTGTCGAGTGAAATGGAACGATGGTTGGAAGGCCCCGATGTCACTTGCTCTTCGGCGCCGGTTCCGTCCGCGGCGATTTTAAATATATTGAGCCAGCCATCGACCGTCTGGTTGAACAAAATTGTGCGGCTATCTTTGAGCCACACAATCTCTACAACGCGTCCGGTTGGCGAAGTCTCCAGTTTCCGCGGAAATTTACCGGCGATGTCCGAAACAAACAACTCTCCCCGTGAGACAAAGGCGATTTTTTTTGCGTCGGGCGACAAAGAGAAGCGGGTAATCTTTCCAGTGACATTAAAATCCCGTTCATCATCGAGACGGAAATTACGCGCCAACTTTACCGGGATCTTTTGAGATTTGCAGTTAGCTACATCGTATGTATAAATCTGATAATCTTTTTCAAAAACAATGATGTCCCCGCCGGCGCTGACCTGCGGGTATTTGATGGAGGTCTCGAAGGAGGTGAGATTCTTTTTTTTACCATCCTTGAATGTATAAAGGTTGTATTGGCCGTTTATCTCATCGGATACAAAGTAGAGATTGCCGGCGGAATCAATTGTGGGCCAGAAATCTTTGCCTGAATATTGGGTCAACACATTGAATTTTTTGGTGACCGGATTGAAGGATTTGATCTCCGGGTTGTATGCTCCTTTGTACCGTTTGCGGTTGTATGCGAAGTGACTTTCGAAGGAGTCGGTAAAATAATAGTCGCCGGTAACCGGATGGGCAACCAGGCCATGAATGGTATTGAAGTAATTGGGAAACATCCGCGCCGGCGTGCCGCCCAAAACAGACACTTTGAACTGGGTGAAGTTATTGTAGCGGTTGGAATTGAAATAAATAGTACTTGAATCCCATGACCAGGAATCCACGATATCGACGCCGCTATGATAGGTCAATTGACGAATGTCCCCGCCTGCTACCGGCATTACATAGACATTCATGTTTCCGTCCTGGGTGCAGGAAAACGCCAACCATTTGCCATCCGGTGAAAAACGGGGAAATACCTCCGCGCCTTCCATTCCCGTCAATCTGGAAGCGATACCGCCTCGACGGTTCACCTGCCAGAGATCTCCCTCATATACAAAGACAATAGTCTCCCCGTCGGGGCTGATACAGGGGTGGGTGGTAAAAAACAATTCCTGATCCGCCAGTGCCGGTAGAACCAATAGAAACATTGCGAGAAAAAACAAGAACAAAGTTTGTGAATGTTTTATGAGTGCTTTCGGTGAATTACTTTGTATTGCCATGAGTCCTCCTTTTTCCTTTTCGGGCAATTCATTTAAGAGAGTAGTCTGATTGACAATTGTACAATATTTTGAAATAATTCGCAGCAATGAATTTGTTGAAGATTATTCTCCGAACCTACCGCGAAGCCTATTCGGGATTACCGAAAGAGGCGTGGATGTTGTCTTTGGTGGAATTGACAAACCGAAGCGGTACCATGGTGCTTTTTTTCATGACTTTGTATTTGACAAAAAAAATGGGTTTCAGCATTCCCCAGGCGGGACAGGCAATGAGCGCATTTGGATTCGGAGCGTTGCTGGGATCATACCTCGGCGGAAAGCTGACCGATTCGATGGGGGCATATAAAATTCAGCGCATCAGTCTTTTTTCGACAGGATTTTTTTTGATTTTTCTTGGTCAGTTGACGCATTTTTTATTCATCCTCATAGCCATGTTCTTCCTGGGTTTGGTAAGCGAAATCCTCCATCCGGCAAACGCCACCGCGATATCTCAAGTCTGTCCCCAGCATCTCAGAACCCGCGGATTCGCCTTGAACCGGCTGGCCACAAACCTTGGTGTCACCGTCGGTCCGGTCATCGGAGGATTTTTGGCGATGATCGATTACTCATATCTCTTTTGGGTAGATGGGATCACCTGCATCATCGCAGGTATCATTTTCCGGTACTTTTTTAGAATAAACCGCCCCGCAACCTCTATTCATGAAACTGGTCCGACGGCGAATCGGTCTCCGTGGAAAGATGCATATTTTTTAAAAATATTGTCTCTGGTATTCCTGATGGGTCTGGTGTTTTTCCAGATGTTCAGCACTTTCCCGCTGTATTACAAAGAGTTCTACGGTTTCATGGAAAACCGCATCGGCTTTCTTCTAAGTATCAATACCGTTATCATCGTAATCTTCGAAATGATACTGATCAACCGGCTGCGCCGCATTTCCTCTTTTTCCATAGTCGCGGTAGGCGGGCTTCTATTGGCCGGGGGATTTTCCCTCATCCCATTGGGAAGAGGATTTTTGTACGCCGCATTCACTGTCGCAGTCTGGACAATTGGGGAAATGTTGTTTATGCCGGCCCTCACGTCCCTGATCGCGGACCTTTCGGACGATTCCGCAAGGGGAAAATACATGGGGCTATTCAGCTTTTCATTCTCTCTCGCTTTTATTGTGGGGCCGATTCTGGGTTCCTATATCTACGACAATGTAAGCCCCCATTTGGTCTGGATGTTTTGCGGAATTATCGGAATTTTATTGTGGAGCGGTTTTACCTGGTTAAAAAAATCTGCTCCGCCGCATTCGTAGCCAATCGAAGAAACAACGACTGTATGTTAAAAAATCGTTAATCACCATTTTTTTTATTGCAAAAAAAATGGCAATCTGTTATATTCTGGAACGAAATGACAAATCAAAGTTCCTACCCCAAACCTAAGGCCACCAAACAAAAAGACAAAATCTCCTTTTACCCTTATTTACTGACAAACCTCCCCCCGGAATCGGCCGACCGGTTCTGCAAGTCCAGCCCCAAGCTGGATCACCAATATTTTTTAAAAGTAGATAAAAGGAAACCTGTCAAATACGAGCAGATAACCTGAATCGCCAGGTGGCGATTTTATGTTCGATTTGGCAAACACTAAATAAAGGAGGTAAGATGAAACGCCTGGCAATAAGTATAATGGTTGTATCAATCTTTTTTTTCTATACTGGGAATTTTCTTCATGCCTTACAAATCCTAAAAGGACCTTACTTGCTCTTCTCTGGAAACAACACCCAGATGACGGTTTTATGGCAATTGGACGCCACGTCTTCTTGCGATCTCTCCTGGGGGACAGACACCACTTATTCCACAGGTTCAACGGTAACCAGTGAATACGGCACCGACCATCAACACAAGTACACAATCCCGAACCTGGTCCCCGGTTCCAAATATTATTATAGGCTCAATGTTTCAGGCGCCTATTACACAGGATCGTTTCACGCCGCTCCCGCCGATTCGGCGGCAAGTGTAAAGTTCCTGGCGTACGGCGATACCCGCTCGTATCCCGCGGACCAGGACGCTGTCTGCTTAAAAATGATCGCCGCGTACACCAACGATTCGGCTTACCAGACAATGGTGTTGCATGTGGGAGACTGGGTCAATTACGGAGACGTAGAGTCCGATTGGACCACTCAATTCTTTAACAGATCCTATGCCAACACCACCGAATTCCAGGCCAACATGCCGATCCAGGGTTGCATGGGCAACCACGAATCCACCGGGACACTGTACCAAAAATACTGGCCCTACCCCTTTGTCAGCGACCGCTACTTTTCCTACGACTACGGTCCGATCCACGTTACGATCCTGGACCAATATGTAAACTACAGCCCCGGATCCGCCCAATACACCTGGCTGCAAAGCGATCTTTCCAGCAGTACCAAAGACTGGAAATTCATTGTTCTCCATGAACCCGGTTGGTCCGCCGGCGGCCACGCCAATCTCGCGACTGTGCAAAACTACATCCAGCCGTTGTGTCTCCAATACGGTGTCAATATTGTCTTCGCGGGGCACAATCACTATTACGCCCGTTGCGATGTGGACGGGATCCAGCATATCACCACCGGCGGCGGGGGAGCTCCCCTTTACTCTCCCAGCTCATCCGCGGACCATTTGGTGACCGCCACGATGGTTCACCATTATTGCGAGATTGAGATCGCCAACGGATTGCTACATTGTGCGGTTCGCGACCGCGACGGCAATGCCATTGATTCGTTTACCCTGGAAAACACCATTCCGTCGCCGCTACCGTTTTTCGATGGCTTCGAGAGCGGTGATCTGGCAACCGGCGGTTGGGTGGCTGAGAACAAAGTCAACGCCGTTACCACAACTTCCTATAACGGCAACTATTCAGCGGAGCTCGGCAGATCTTCCGTAATGACCAAAAGCGCCCATACCATAGGCGTCTCCAACATTCACGTCAAATACGCCCGTAAAACAGTCGCTTTAGACGCAGGAGAATATCTCGTGGCCGAGTGGTATGACGGAACCAATTGGAACGAGTTGGAGCGGACTCAAGAAGCCTCGTGGGCATACAAGGATTTCGCGCTTCCTGCAAACGCCGCCAATAACGCTTCATTCAAAATTCGCTTCTGGAATGACGGAGTGGACAACAAAGAATTCACCTATGTGGATAACGTTGAAATTTCAGGGAGCGAATTGCTAAATACTGTTTATACAAAAACGGATTTTCGAAATCATCTCAAAAAACGGCCGTAAAGGCCGTTTTTTTTATCACAATCGTTTGTCCTCAAATCCCCGCGCCGAGTTTGGCTGCCAGCCCGTCTACGGCGGTAGATATCTTATCCAATCCTCGTAACCGGTGATTGAATTTTATTTTGCAATAGTTTACTATAATCTTTTCAGTTGCTTCTAAATCTTTAAAAAGGGTCGAATGATTGTGCGCAAAACAAATATGAAACGATTGCTACATTGGTTGGCATTGGCGCTTCCGCTACTTTCTTCCTCGATGTCCGCGGTTACCACCAGCCAGACATTTTTTGAACATCTCACCATCGAGGACGGCCTATCGCAAAGTACGATCAATTGCATCCTCCAGGACAGCAAAGGTTTTATGTTATTCGGAACCCAATTCGGTCTCAACCGCTACGACGGCCTGAAATTCACGGTCAACAAACCCCATCCGCATCATCCGGACAGAATAAGCGCAAATGAGATCTATGCCCTGCTGGAAGACCGAAACGACGTGCTCTGGATTGGAACACGAAACGGTTTGAATAAATATAACAAAGAGAAAGACAATTATTCCCATTTTGTAAAAGATGCGAACGATCCCCACACCCTCAGCAGCAACGTTATTCTGTCCATGTCTGAAGATCGACGGGGGTATTTGTGGATCGCAACTGAAGAGGGGCTGAACCGCTTCGACCCGCGTGTCTCCCGTATCGCCCGGTATATGCATGACCCCGAAAATCCCGGTAGTATCAGCAACAATTATATCTCCTATGTCATGGTTGACAGCCTGGACAATGTTTGGGCTTGCACCGACGCAGGACTAAACAAGCTGGAGCCGCGCGGAGGCAAATTTGTGACATACCGCCACAATCCGCTTGACAAAAACTCGTTGAGTTCGGATACCGTGTTATCGGTTTACGAGGATAAAGCCGGCACTATCTGGGTTGGAACAAAAGGCGGGTTGAACAAACTCAATGCCAAAACCGGCACGTTTACGGTCTATAGGTCAAATCCCGAAGATCCATTCGCTATTTCCAACGATTCGGTCTCGACAATATTCGAGGATTCCAACGGTTCCTTTTGGGTGGGAACAGCCAATGGATTGAACAAATTCGACCGTTCTCATGAAACATTCATAGTTTTTAAAAATGACGCCGCGGAACCGTCCAGTATCAGCGCCAATTACATAACCGCAATGTTTGAAGACCATTCGGGAATTCTCTGGATCGGCACTTATAGCGGTGGCGTCAACAAATTTCTCCTGAAAAAAAAGCCCTTCAATCATATCCATATCACGCATCCGGAATCCGACCCCAATCGCAGCAACGACATCTGGGCTGTACGCGAAAGCCAGGACGGAACACTCTGGATTGGAACCGATGGAGCGGGACTATTCAGTTACAACCGGATGAACGGTCTATTTTCCAATTATAGACACCAAAAAAACAAAAGTGATTCCCTGAGCCATGATATAGTCTATTCGGTTTTTGAAGACAGCCAAAATACATTGTGGGCGGGAACAGAAAAAGGCCTGAACCGTTTTGACCGGAAATCACGGACATTTCGCCGCCTCAACAGTAACCCAGGAATTCCCGGCACATTGAGTCACGACTGCGTTTTGGTCATTATGGAGGACAAGAGCGGCCAGTTATGGCTCGGGACCTGGGGAGGCCTGAACAAATACGACCGTGAGAAAGATAGTTTTATATCGTACCGCCATGACAGGACCGACCGGAAGAGCCTCTCCAATAACATTGTCTACTCTCTTCATGAAGACAGGCAGGGCCAATTATGGGTCGGAACCTTCAAAGGGCTGAACAGGTTCGACCAAAAAACCGGCCATTTTACCCGGTACAGACATAAGATGAGCGATCCCTCCAGTATCAGCCATGACGGCATCAGCGTCATCTATGAAGATACCGCCGGAAATTTCTGGATAGGGACCGATTGCGGCCTCAACCTTTTCGATCCGGCCACGGAAACGTTCACCCATTTCTGCGAGGAGGAGGGGCTTCCCAACGACGTGATATACGGAATACAGGAAGACGGGCAGGGCTTTCTCTGGATCAGCACCAACAACGGAATTTCAAAATTCGATCCAGTCACGAGGACATTTAAGAACTATACCATCAAGGACGGACTTCAGGACTTTGAATTCAATATGGGCGCCTATTCCCGCAGCCGCAACGGCGAAATGTTCTTCGGCGGCATCAACGGATTGAACGCCTTTTATCCGGATTTCATAAAAGACAATATCCACATCCCCCCGATCGCCATCACAGGCTTCCAGTTGTTCAATCAACCTGTCCCCATCGGCAAAACAATCTACGGCCACACAATATTGCAAAAATCCATTACCGAAACCGAAAATATCAAACTAAGAT
>JAHELQ010000158.1:9052-10298 GCA_024644125.1 Candidatus Aminicenantota bacterium
ATACAATCAGAACAACTTCACGTTTGAATTCGCTGCGCTTGACTATGTGTACCCCCAAAAAAACCGCTACGCGTTCAAAATGGAAGGATTTGAAAAGGAGTGGAATACAGTCGGCAGTCGCAATTTCGCCAATTACATCAACCTTCCGCCGGGGGAATACCGTTTCCGGGTCATAGGCTCCAACAACGACAGCGTTTGGAACAACCAGGGTGCCGCCATCGGCATCATCATAACGCCCCCTTTTTGGAACACCTATTGGTTCAAGATATCGGTCATCCTGCTATCCTTGATATTGACATTGGTGTTTTACAAACTCAAAACCAAACAGATCAAAAAGAGAAACCGGGAATTGGTGGAGATCAATACCCGTTTGAACCAGCAGATATCTGTACGGAAGAAGGCGGAAGACGAACTCAAACGCTCACAGAGCCAACTCCGGGCTCTGTCGAATCACCTTGAATCCGCCAGAGAAAAAGAGCGGGTTAGAATCGCCCGCGAAATTCACGATGAACTGGGTCAGGCCATGACCGCCTTAAAAATGGACATCGCGTGGGTCAAGAAAAAAATTCCCGAAGAAAAACTCCAGATCCCGCAAAAACTTGAAATAATGCTCAAACAAACCGACAATGTGATCCAAACAGTGAAACGGATATCCAGCGACTTGCGCCCCGGACTTCTGGACCACCTGGGCCTGGCGCCGGCAATCCAATGGGAAGTCGAAAAATTCAACAAGCATACTGAAATCGCCTGTCAACTATTCCTGGAACCTGACGAAATACACCTGGTCGATCACATCTCGACGGCGGTATTCCGAATTTTCCAGGAAGCGCTAACCAATATCTGCCGCCATGCAGGAGCCACTCAAGTCAATATTTCATTGATATTGAAAGAGAATATATTGGAGTTATGTGTTTCCGACAATGGTCTCGGCATATCCGACGATCAATTGCAAGCGCCTCATTCCTTCGGCATCATCGGCATGCAGGAACGAGTGCGCCATTTGGGGGGAACTCTTTCAATCGCTGGCAGGCAAAACTCCGGCACGACATTGATGGTAACGATACCCACAGACATCGAGGAGTCGAAAGATGATTAAAGTATTGATTGTAGACGATCACCAGATTGTCAGGGAAGGGTTGAAACAAATCCTTTCGGAAACATCTGATATACAGGTCCTGGCAGAAGGCGAACGCGGTTACGACGCGCTCAAAAAAATGCAGGAGCAAGAGTTTGACGTAGTAGTCCT
>JAHELQ010000675.1 GCA_024644125.1 Candidatus Aminicenantota bacterium
AAAATTTACCTGTAAAAGGAGTGTTAAATGATAGAAAATGTGCCTGGCGTCTCCGCTCAGGAGATACAAAATTTCAAATCGGTCTTGGCGGAAAAGGGTAAGGACAAGGGAGCACTTATTTACCTACTCCAGAGTGCCCAGGAACTATTCGGCTATATTCCGGTCGATGCCATCGAAGACATCAGCGAGGTCACCGGCGTACCGGTGGCGGATATTTACGGCGTTGTCACCTTTTATTCCCAGTTCCGTATGAAACCGATGGGTAAGCATGTTATCCGAATTTGCGAAGGAACCGCCTGCCATGTCAACGGTGCCAAAGGCATTCTCACCACCCTGGAAACCGAGTTGAAAATCAAAGTTGACGACACGACGGAAGATGGAGTGTTCACGTTGTTGTCCGTGGCCTGTTTAGGTTGCTGTTCCCTGGCTCCGGTCATTATGATCGACAATGAAACGTTTGGTAGTTTGACACCTGACAAAACCAGCCAGATAATCAAAAAGTACAGGGAAAACTAGGTACCCTGGTGGCTAAACAAAGGAGATTATGATGAGAGAAATAAAAGTAGGTCTGGGAACTTGCGGAATCTCTGCCGGCGGCCAACCGGTATACAACGCGTTGAAGCAAGAGATCGACGATAAAAAACTGGATGTTGTATTGAAGGAAACCGGTTGTATGGGGATGTGTTTTGTCGAACCCCTGGTGGAAGTGACCGATAACGGGAAAAGTTTTTTATATTCCCATGTCACTCCCGATAAGGCCAAACGCATCGTCGCCGATCACATCATCGACGGCAATCCGGTAGATGAATGGATCGTGAAGAGCGATACCGTGGCGGAATCGGATACGTTTTTCAAAAAACAGAAACGGATCGTACTGCGCAATTGTGGCGTGATCGATCCCGGCAGTATCGATGAATACATCGCTCACGACGGTTACGAAGCGATCAAAAAGGTTATCGCTGAATATTCCCCCGAACAGGTCATCGATGTCATCACCAGTTCCGGTTTACGCGGCAGAGGCGGCGGAGGTTTTTCCACCGGTTTGAAATGGAAGTTTGCCCGCCAGGCTCAGGGCGATAAAAAGTACGTGATTTGTAACGCCGATGAAGGCGATCCCGGCGCGTTTATGGATCGAAGCGCCCTCGAAGGCGATCCTCACTCGATTCTCGAAGGTATGATGATCGCAGCTTACGCGATCGGCGCGGACGAAGGTTATCTGTACGTCAGGGCCGAGTATCCCAAAGCCATTGCCCGGTTGAAAACGGCCATCGCCCAGTGTCTCGATAGAGGCTTCCTGGGAAAAGGCATTTTTGGTTCCAATATCGATCTGAAATTGAAGATCAAAGAGGGCGCAGGCGCGTTCGTTTGCGGTGAAGAGACCGCTCTGATCGCCTCCATCGAAGGAAAACGCGGCATGCCCCGTTTCCGTCCTCCGTTCCCGGCGCAGAAAGGGTTGTGGGCAAAACCCACCAATATTAACAATGTCGAAACTTACGCCAATGTTCCCTGGATTATTTTAAATGGTCCCGACGCTTTCTCCGGGATGGGCACACAGCTCAGCAAAGGCACCAAGGTCTTCGCTTTGGCGGGCAAAATCAAGAACAGCGGCCTGGTCGAAGTTCCCATGGGTATCACCATCAATGAAATCGTCAACGAGATCGGCGGCGGCGTCAAGGAAAAAGGCCGCGTGTTCAAGGCTGTGCAGATGGGCGGTCCGTCCGGTGGTTGTATCCCGGCCACAATGGGCGACTTGAAAATCGATTACAATGAGATCACAAAAACCGGCGCCATCATGGGGTCCGGCGGTATGGTGGTTATGGACGATTCAACCTGTATGGTGGATGTGGCGAAATTTTTCCTCACCTTCACCCAGAACGAGTCCTGCGGCAAATGTACTTTCTGTCGTATCGGCACCAAGCGGATGCTGGAGATCCTGGAACGGATCACGGAGGGCAAAGGGCAGGAGAGCGATATCGCGCTATTGGAAGATCTTTCCCATAAAATCAAATACAGTAGTTTGTGCGGTTTGGGACAGACTGCGCCGAATCCGGTGTTGACGACGTTGAAATACTTCCGGGATGAATATGAATCCCACATCCGGGACAAAAAATGTCCGGCCAGGGTTTGCACCGCGTTGATCAAATTCCAGATCAACGAGGACAAATGCACCGGTTGTACGCTGTGCGCCAGGAAGTGTCCGGTGGATGCCATCACCGGAACTGTGAAAAATCCGCATCATATCGACCCTGAACTCTGCATCAAGTGCGGCCTCTGCTACAGTGTATGTAAATTCGACGCTGTAGAAAAAATATAAAAAGCAGCGAGGAGAAAGAAAGATGGCGAAAATTAAAGTAACGATAAACGGCGAAGAAATCTTCACCGCTCCGGGAAAAACCATCCTGGAAGTTGTACATGAACATAAATTGGACAAGATTCCCACCCTCTGCCACGATGACCGGATCGAACCCTACGGCAGTTGTTTTGTCTGTGTGGTGGAGGTAAAGGGCGCAAACAAGTTCGTCCCCGCTTGCTCTACCTATGTCAATGAAGGTATGGAAATTTATACCAATAACGAACGTATTCGCAGCGCCCGTAAAACGGCCCTGGAACTTCTACTCTCCAATCATTACGCCGATTGTATCGGCCCTTGCAAAAACAATTGCCCCGCCGGCGTCGATGCCCAGGGGTATATCGCGCTGATCTCGATGGGTAAATATGATGAGGCGTTGCGGTTGATCAAGGAAAACAATCCGTTGCCCCTGTCCATCGGCAGGGTATGC
>JAHELQ010000676.1:0-2120 GCA_024644125.1 Candidatus Aminicenantota bacterium
TACCATGACTACCAAAAGCCCTCTCACCGGAATTTTCGCCGATTCCAACGCTGGTGGAAATTTTGGCGTGGTGATGAAACGGTGCGGATATGATCATGTGGTGATCACCGGCAAAGCCGCATCTCCAGTCTACCTTTCCATCACCGATGAAGAGGTCGCGGTAAAGCCCGCGGACGATTTGTGGGGATTGGATGTGTTTGAGGTAAACGACGTCTTGTTGGCCAGGCACGGCAACGGGGCGGAGGTAGCCCGTATCGGCCAGGCAGGGGAAAACATCGTGAAGTACGCCTGCGTCGTCACGTCCACAAAACGCCTTGGGGTGTTTGGCCGAACTGGGGTTGGCGCCGTGATGGGAGCTAAAAATTTAAAAGCCATCGTCGTCAACGGGAAAAAGGAAATTCCTCTGGCGGATCCAGGATCTGTACAGGTGATCGCCAGTCATCTTCATGAAAAAATGAGTACCTCTCTCAGTTGCCAGGATCGCGCCAAAAACGGTACTCTGAATGTGATTACCGGATACAACGCGATCAACGAGTTATGGAAAGAGAATCACCGCGCCCTGGCCAGCGAGGAAGAGGGAATGAAATTGGAACCGGATGTGTTCCTCGAGCATTATTTCAAAGGTAAAACAGGATGTTACCGATGCCCCATCGCCTGCACCTTGCGCTGGGAAATTCCCGAAGGCAAGTACGCGGGGGAAGCCGGAGGTAAAGTCGAGTTTGGCCATGTGTTTCCTCTGGGGGTGAATCTTGGCTTGTTCGACTATCCGTCGGTATTGCATCTCAGCAACGAAGTCAACCGCTATGGCCTCGATTCGGTCGAATTGGGCTATACCCTCAGTATGGCGTCTGAATGTTATGAGCTGGGGATTCTGACTCCCGAGGCGACCGGGAATGTCCCTATACAATGGGGCAACGTTGATTCCTATGAGGAAATGATAAAAAAAATCGTATTCCGGGAAGGTGTCGGCGATATTCTCGCCGAAGGCACCAGGGCGGCCGCCCAATTGATTGGACCGGCGGCTGTTCCTTATGGCTTGCACATGAAGGGACTTGGATATGGACCTGAGAATAGCGCCGGTTGGACATTGGGACTTCTAACTTCATCCCGTGGTGGAGATCATTTAAAGGCGATGCCGATTTCGCTCTACGCTTACGGCATGCCGCATATGATGGATTCGATGATCGGGAAAAAAGCCGATCATCCCGAAGCCTATCAGATGAACTCCCCGGTGGGGAAAGGGCGCTATATATGGTGGCACGAGAATTACAAAGCGATTATCGACTCTCTTGGGCTCTGCATTTTCCCCTATCTCATGTTGGTGATGGGGGCTGGTGATTGTCTTCCCGAGGAGTTGAATGTTTTTCTCTCCTGCGTCACCGGCCTCAACCTCAATGAGGATGAGTTGATGCAGGCCGCGGAGCGGGTTTATCAATTGCAAAAACTATATAATGTGGAATTGGGAATCGTTCGGAAAGACGATGAATTGAATAAGCGGCCGGTGGGCGAGGAATGGAAAGATTCTTCGCCATTTGTCCAATTGGATACATCTCATCCAGGAATGCTGGATGAATATTATGATTACCGCGGGTACAGCCGCGACGGTCTCCCCACTGCCGGTAGGCTATCGCAAGTGGGGTTGGATGATTATCTAAACCGGCTGGACGAGTTAGGGCTAATCGCCCGGGAGCAATAGGAATGGGTATTATTTCGGCGAAGTCCGTTACAAAAGTATATCAGTCTAAAAAAGTGAGCCTTCATGCATTGCAGAGCGTTGACTTGAAAGTATTCGAGGGCGACTTTCTAACTCTGGTGGGGCCGTCCGGTTCCGGCAAATCGACCTTTTTAAACTTGTTGGGAGGCCTTGACCGGGCGACTGATGGGGAAATCATCATTGATAGCCAACGGCTATCCCAATTGAATCAATATGGCCTGGCAAAATTCCGGATGCGGAATATCGGTTTTGTATTCCAATCGTTCAACCTGATCCCGGTGTTGACGGCGTATGAAAATGTCGAAATTCCGCTGATTCTCCAGGAGGTCGGGCAAAAAGAAAGAAAGAGGCGCATTCACGAAGTGCTGGAGTTGGTTGGGTTGAGAGATCTTATCAACCGGGTTCC
>JAHELQ010000676.1:2130-2779 GCA_024644125.1 Candidatus Aminicenantota bacterium
CAACAGCGGGTGGCGATTGCCAGGGCTCTGGTGGGCAATCCAAAAATCATCCTTGCGGACGAGCCCACTGCTAATCTCGATTCCAAAAACAGCCTCAGTATTCTGGAATTGATGAAATCCATCAACCATAAACGGCGCACCACATTTATTTTTGCCACCCATGACCAGGAAATCATGAGCTTTGCCTCACGTATCGTGAAATTGCTGGACGGGCGTATTGTCGGGGATGAATCCCGCTAACGTGACTGGAGAATGAACGATGATTATGAACAATATGGAAAAGAGAATGATGAACAGCCGCTTACGGGCCTATTCCCAGCGGAAGATGCTGGGGCCGATGCTCCTTGAGCGGAGTCAGTTGCCGCCCGGTCTGAAGTGGCTGGAAATAGGATGCGGCCAGGGCATGGGGGCGGATGTTCTGAAGAATATATTCAAGGCCGGCGAGGTGTTTTCGTTCGATCTGGATCCCCGCCAGGTGAATACCGCACGGGAGAATCTAGCGAAAAAAGAATTGCTGGACGGCTCGGTTCACCTCTCGATATCGGATGCGGCGAAATTGCCGTTCAAAAGTGCGAGCTTCGACGCGGTGTTGAATTTCGGTATCATCCACCATTGTCCCGATTGGCGGAACGCTATTGCTGAAATTTCG
>JAHELQ010000159.1 GCA_024644125.1 Candidatus Aminicenantota bacterium
AAAAACCTAAAGACTTGACGTATTCTGGTTCTTTCAAGAGATCACCGTCTACTCCCGCTTCCAACAATTCCTGTTCCGTAAACGAAACAATGGATTCTACCCCCAGTTTCAAATTCTCCCATAACTCGTCTATATTACCGGCTCCGGGAAATTTTCCCGCCATACCGATGACCGCGATCTCAAGGCCTGTTTTTTTATCGTTATTTTCCAATGTGATGACTCCTTTGATTTATTTCGACTGCCCGCCGGAATTTAGCAGCCAATTCGAAAACATGAGGAGGAGATAGAATCGAATGATGATCGCCACTTATATAATATGATTTAAAAGTTCCACTGCAATAGAGTCTCCAGTCATCCAGAGTGTATATGTTTTCTTTTCCGGCGTAAAATGTCGTTACGTTTCCTTTTAATTTTTCTCTTAGTTTGAATATTTGTCGCGGAATTCCCGCGTCGATCAATCCAAGGAAACGCACCTCATGGCCTTGTGCCTCCAAAAAACGGCCAACAGAGAATGCGATCGCCCCACCCATGGACCAACCGGCTATAAAATAGGGACCCTGGGGTTGAATCCCTTGAATCGTATCGATATGTTCTGCGACCAGCTCTGGAAGAGTGACCTTATCCAGGCGGATTTCCGTTTTTGTTTGAGTTTGAACTCCCCAATAATTATGAGTTTCCGCCAATAAGTCGCACAATTTTAAATACCCCGACACCTGGCCCAGACCGTCATGAATGAAAAACAGGTTTGGTAAATGTTCCGCATTGATTTTAAGTGGGACAAGTTGTCGATTCGCGCTACTCCCTCTTCGCTTACCCACGCTATTAATATATGCGGCAAGATCTTTGATTGTGGGCGTTTTAAAAACTTCGTTCAACGGGACATCGAAATTCATTTGCGAACGGATCTTCGAGACCATGCTTGTGGCTTTCAATGAATGACCTCCTAACGAGAAGAAATCGAAATCTGTGGAAATTTTAGCTTTGTCGAGCTCCAGGACATCAGACCAGATAGCCAGCAACCCGGCTTCTATCTCGTTGGCAGGAAGCGTCGATCGAGATCCATCTCCGGATTCAGGTTCCGGGAGTTGGCCAAGATCCAATTTCCCATTGGCGCTCAAGGGGATCATATCTATGCGCATCCAGTGGGCAGGTATCATATAGGAGGGCAATCTCCGGGCGACATGCTGGCGGACCGAACCCGCATCGAATGATTCATCGACCGCAACCACGTACGCGACGATGAACGCTTCGCCATTGTCCCCTACTTTGCAAATTACCGCGGCATCTTTCACAGTCTGATGTTCCAGGACAATATGGCGAATCTCCGAGAGTTCCACGCGATTACCCCGGATTTTCACTTGAGAATCCAATCGGCCGATGAATTCTACCTCCCCCACCGTATTCAGCCGGCACATATCCCCGCTCCGGTACACCCGGCCTTTTCTGGCGACGGGGTCCGTCACAAAGAGTTCATCCGTCAAGTCAGGACGGTTCAAGTACCCCCGGGCGACGCCTGCGCCTCCGATCACCAATTCACCGGCCACACCGGTGGGAACCGGCGAACCGGCGGTATTCAGGATGTAGGCATGCGTATTCGCCAATGGAGAGCCAATGGCTACGGAACCTGTCAAAACCGTTACAGTCGTTTCTGTAGGGCCATAGGCATTGAAGAATTCCACCCGCTCCCCAAACTTTTTGGCCAAAGCCGGCGGACATACATCCCCGCCGGAAACGACACGCCGGACGTGATGATTGGGTGGCAATTCCAGAAGCGCCAAAAAGGAGGGGACTGAATCGATGTGGGTGATCCGCCGCGTAACAATATATTCGATGAAGCGTTCGATGTCGAGGATCGTCTCCCGCTGTACCAATACCAACGCCGCTCCGCTCGATAACGCCAGGAATATTTGCTCCACAGACGCATCAAAACTAAAAGAAGAAAATTGAAGAATTCGATCCGATGCGTCAACGCCATAATTTTTAATTTGCGTGTGGATAAGATTGGCAATCGAGTGATGTTCGACGATGACTCCCCTTGGATTTCCCGTGGTGCCGGAGGTGTAGATCACATAGGCAGGGGTCTGCGGCTCACAGTATTGCTCCAGATTATCCGCTTCATCCAGCCATTCGATACAATCGACATTCACCTGCGTGATCTCAAGATTCCGTATTGGATTGTTATTGCCCGAGACCAAAGTCAAAACAGCTCCGCTGTCCCGCAGAACGTATTCCAACCGCGCCGGCGGATATGCTGGATCCAATGGAACATAGGCGGAACCTGACTTCAATACCGCCACGATCGCGATGATCATCTCGATCGATCGTTCCAGACAAACGGCGACCACATGCCCGGAGCCGGCTCCGTGATGAATAAGATGTCGGGCCAGTCGATTCGAGCGGCAATCCAGTTCATGATAGGTCAGAAAATCGTCCTCCAATTCCACGGCCGCATGATCTCCGCTCCCGGCGGCCTGGCGCAGGAATGGGTGCTGCAAAGATTCGACGGGAACATCGCTGGCTTCACCCCGAAGTTTGTCAAGAATCCATCGCTTTTCTTGAGAGCCGAGAATATCAATCCTGTTTATGACGAGATTCTCACCGGACGCCAGCCGGGCGAAAATCGTCTTAAAATAATCCGTAAACCGCAAAATTGTCTCGCGACGATACAGCTCGTCGCTGAACTCGACGGACCCTCTCATACCCCGCTTATGTGAAACGAAAGTCCAACTCATATCAAAACGGGACACCCGGTGCGTCATTGGCAACCGGTCATCATCTATTGCATCTTCGCCTTCGTGGCATTCGATCATCACATCAAATAGGGGATTCCTGCCGGACTTCCGCTCCGGTTGGAGTTTTTCCACCAGATTTTCAAACGGGTAATCCTGATTGTCAAAGGCGGTTAATAACAGCCCCCGAACATAATCTAAATAATCTTCCAGACGCTTTTCACCGGTCGCCGTAATGCGTAACGCGAGAGTATTGACAAACATTCCCACCATGCGCTCGACATCCACATGCCTGCGGCCGGCTACCACGGTTCCCAGAACGACATCTTCCCGCCCGCTCAAGTTTGAGAGTAGAATGGAGAAAGCCGCAGTCAACGCCATAAAAACGGTGATGCCCTGTTTTTGGCAAACGGCCGCCAGTGCGTTGCAATCAGATTCATCCAGGCTAAACCGTACCAGGTCCCCGCTAAAGCCAGACATCCCGGGACGGGGAAAGTCGATAGGCAAATCAACCGAAGGGATGTCTCCCGAATAGAGATTCAGCCAATAAGCCTCCTGCCGCACCAACCGCTCCCGCATCCAACCATCGGCAAACCAGGCCGCGTAGTCTTTGTACTGGATGGATAAAGCGGGGAGCGAACGCTTCTCGATTATGGAAATAAATTCTTGATGCAAAATTTGTAACGAAATGCCATCGCTGATGATGTGATGCAGGTCCAATAGGAGGAAGCCCTCGCTCACGCCAACCCTCAGCAATGGGGCGAACGACAAATCGAACGGACGAATGAAGGAATCGATGGTTTCCCCGGAGTATGCCTCGATACTAAATTCCACCCGCTCGGCTACCCGCTGGACAGGACCGTCATTTAAAGTTACAAATAATGTCCGCAAACTTTCATGCCGCTCCATCAACGTCCCGAACACCTCGGTCAAAACCGAGGGAAGGACCGCCTCTCCGAGGGGAACAGCCATGGGCATATTGTACACTGTGCTCTCCCGGTCCAATTGATGCAAAATATAGAGCCGCGCCTGGGCCGGCGACAATCGATAATAGTCCCGTTTTTCCAAAGGCTCGATGCGGGCGAACCGTTCCGGCGACGACGCTTCGATAAACGCTGCCAATCGACCGATCGTGGGGCGATTGAAAATCTCCGTCAAAGGAAGATTGGCCTCCAGCTCTTTGAGAATTCTACCGGCCAGAATCGTGGCTTTTAAGGAATGCCCGCCGATGGAGAAAAAATCTGAATCCCTGCCGATTTGCTGTTCGTCGAGAGACAGTACTCCAGCCCAGATTTTTTGCAGCGACCGTTCCAGAGTCGTTTTGAATTCTACTCCCGCGATTTGAGCGGTATTTTCCAAAGCAGACAACCGGGAGCGGTCCACTTTGCCGTTGGGGTTTAAAGGAAAACTGTCGAGGCGAACCAACATCGTAGGTATCATATAAGAAGGCAACCGCTCATCCAGACTCCTCCGCACACCATCGAGTCGATTCTCATCGTCCTCTGCCATCACCAGATAGCCGATAAGCATCGTATCGCCGTCTTCGCTTTTCCGGGACACGACCACCGCTTCTTTTACCCATTCGTTTTCAAGAAGCGCGCGCTCCACCTCTCCCGCTTCAATGCGAAAGCCGCGAATCTTGATCTGGTTATCCCGGCGGCCCAAAAAATCGATTGCCCCATCCGTATTCCAGCGGCAAAAATCTCCGGTGCGATACATTGTTCCCTGTCCCGAAAGGTGATTCGGCACAAACGCTTCACAGGTCAATAGGGGTCTGTTGACATATCCCCGCCCCACGCCGGAACCTCCGATAAAAAGTTCGCCTACCACGCCTTCGGGAGCTAGATTTCCGTATTGATCGAGAATATAAACGGACGTATTGCCGAGAGGCCTACCGATTGGGACTGAGGCGACATCGCATGTATGGTCGAATCTAGCTTCGAGAGAAGAGATTGTAGTCTCGGTCGGACCATATTTATTGTAAAAATCACAGAATTGAGAAAAATAGCGTGCCAATGACGGAGGGCATATGTCGCCGCCGGCCACCACCCGTTTGATTGTTTTGGCGCCCTCGATATCAAGGAGGGCTAAAAATGACGGTACCGCGTGAAGATGGGTCACCTGCTTTTTCGTAATATAGCGATGAAAACGATCACTATTCAGGAGAGTGCTTCGGTCCACCAACACCAAACCGGCGCCGGTGAATAACGCGATGAACATTTGCTCCACAGAGGGGTCGAAGCAATACGAGGAAAATTGCAAAACACGTTCGGATTTTTGAATTCCGAAGCGATGCGCTTGATAGAGCGCGAGATTGGCGACCGAATGATGCTCGATCATCACCCCTTTGGGTTTTCCGGTGGTTCCCGAGGTAAAAATCACATAAGCGGGATCATCGATTTGGTTTTCGTTTGGCGCGTTGGCCTCTCCGTTTCGAATCCCTGTCCTGACATCCACAACGCGGAAAAATACCGGATCGAAGGGATGATCGTCTGCGGAAACAATGACTGCCGCGGCGTCGCTGTCTTTTACAATAAACTCCAACCGTTCCATTGGGTAGTCGGGATCCAATGGAATATACGCGGCCCCGGATTTCAGCACACCCAGGATCGCAGTAATCATTTCCAACGATCGGTGCAGGAAAAGCGCAGCCAGACATCCCCTACCGATACCAAGGCAGTGAAGGTAGGCCGCCAGCGAATCCGAGCGGCGGTTCAATTCGCGGTATGTGAGATGGCCGTCGCCTTTCTCCACTGCCAGCCGATCACCACTGCCCATCACCTCGCGGCGGAACAATTCATGTATCGGTAGGGCTGGAACTCCCCGTCTCTCGCCTTGTGATAACTCCATTATCCGGCACTTTTCCCCGGCGGGCAACATATCTATATCTTTCAATAAACATTCTTCATTCGCGCTTAGTTGGCCGGCGATTTGGGAGAAATACCCGGCGAACCGCTCCACAGTTGAACGACGGAACAATTCATCGCTAAATTCAATAGATCCGCTCATCCGGTCGCCGGAACGGGAAAAATTCCAGCTCATATCAAAGCGGGACACACGGTGAATGTTGGACTGCGAATCACCGCTATCCATATCTTCCGCTTCCCGGTAATGCACCATCACATCAAACAATGGATTACGGCCGGTGTCCCGTTCCAATTGCAAACGATCTACCAGTTCTTCGAAAGGGAAATCCTGCCTATCGAAATCTTCCAATGTCCGTTGCTTCACGTTGTCTATATAATCATTCAACCGGCTATTTCCATGGGGAAAATGACGAAGCGCCAGCGTATTGACAAACATGCCCACCAACGGCTCGACATCCGCGTGACGGCGACCGGCCACCGCGGTACCGATCACGACATCTTCCCGCCCGCTTAATTTGCCGATCAACATTGCCAGGCATGCCAACATCGTCATAAAGGGAGTGAGTCCCAGGCGGCGGCTGTATTCATCCAAATTCCGGCAAATGTCCGGTTCCAGGCGGAACAGGACCGATTGGCCGCTATACATTCGTTGACGGGGCCGGGGGAAATCCATAGGCAACTCCATTTCCGGGAGCCAACCGCCAAATCGCTCCAACCAGAAACTCTCTTGGCCTTTTATCCGGTCCTTCATCTTGCCGCAACGAAGCCAGGCCGCGTAATCTTTATATTGGATAGCCAACGGAGGGAGAGAATCGCCCCGGGACAGCGCTAGAAATTCGTGTTCCAATAATTGAACCGATACGCCATCGCTGATGATATGATGCATATCCAGAACCAGGAATCGGCGCATCCCACCATCATCTATGACCCCGCCCCGGATCAATGGAGGGCAAGAGAGGTCGAAAGGACGGATAAATTGGACGAAAACCGTATCGAGATCTTTTTCTTCAGATTCTTTTGTAAGATCGAAATTTTCGAGCAAAAACTCCACATTGTTATGAACCCGTTGAACCGGCGTCTCGTTAACCGTGGCAAACGACGTGCGCAGACTTTCATGCCGCCCGATCAGGGCTTCGAAGACACATTCGATGGTTTCGATATCCAGGCCGGGAGCGATGGGTACCAACATGGGGATATTATAGACAACCCTTTGCCGGTCGAATTGCTGGAGGATATACAACCGTTTCTGAGCCGGCGATAAATCATAATAGTCACGCTTTTCTATAGGATTGATCGGGGCGAACCTCTGGGGAGCCGCAGCTTCGATCCACGTTGCCTGTCCACGAATGGTGGGATAACGGAATATATCCACCAATGAGATCTCGACATTCAGTTCCTTATGAATACGCCCAGCCAGTATCGTCGCCTTCAACGAATGCCCTCCGAGAGAGAAAAAATCGGCAGCCACGTTGATCTCTTCCTGTTTCAGGAGCAATACTCCGGACCATAGTTTGTGCAAGCGGCGTTCCAGGGAGGTGATGGGATGGATAACTCCCTGCCCCGTCATCTCCGGCGCCGGCAGTCTCTTGCGATCGATTTTTCCATTGGCGGTCAGAGGCAGCGCTTCAAGAGGAATCATGAATGCGGGAATCATATATTTGGGCAAATGCTCTTCCAAAAATTGACGGATTCCGTCGATCGAGGCTTCCTCGTCCTTCAGTACGAGGTAAGCGGCGAGAAATGAATCGCCGTCAGCGCGGGAGTGACGCACCAAAGCCACATCCTTGACTTTGCCGGAACGCAAGATGGTTCGCTCGATCTCCGACATCTCGATACGGAAGCCGCGGATCTGCACCTGATTGTCCAGGCGGCCTAAAAACTCGATATTTCCATCGGGTTTCCACCGGCACACATCTCCGGTTTTGTAGACCGTCACCTCCCCTCTGTCGGCGATGTATTCCCGCGCAAACGATGTCGCAGTCAGATCCGGTTGGTTGAGGTATCCTGAAGCCAGCCCCTCGCCGGATATCCAGAGTTCGCCGGGAACGCCAACCGGCTGCGCATTCCCATATTGGTCGCAAATATAAATTTCTTGATTCCAGATCGGTTTGCCGATGGGAATGTCCGCTAAGTCCCCTTCCACTTCATAGCTGGTGGCGACTACTGTGTCTTCGGTGGGACCATAATTATTTATCAATCGATAGGCATTGGGATTGGAGCGTTTGAGTTTGTCGCCGCCGGTGAGAAGTAATCGAAGCGAACGATTGTCGATCTCTAAGAACGCTTCGCACAAGGGCGTGGGACAAAACGCGACTGTCACCTGGAATGTTTCGAAATAGCGGTTCAGAAGGACTGGATCCATTTTGACAGAATTGGGAACAATCACCAGCGACGCACCGGCGGTCAAATATGGAAACACTTCCCAAATGGAAGCGTCGAATCCAAACCCGGCCAGCTTCGACGCCCGATCGCGGGGGGTGATGAAAAACACCGACTGATGCCAGAGGCACAGATTCAGCAATGATTGGCTCCCAACCACCACTCCTTTTGGCCTGCCGCTGGTCCCGGATGTATAAATCACATAAGCGTGATTTATAACTGCCACCGAAGGCGGCGTAGAAGAAGCGTTGAAGCGACCGTCGAACACAAAATCGTCCAGGAGAACAATCCTGGCCGACAGCCCGTCTACACCGGCGCATGATTGATGCGTCAGCACCACTGCCGCGCCGCAATCTTCCAGTATCCAACGTTTCCTGTCAAGCGGAACGTCCGGTTCAATCGGCAAAAACGCGCAATTCGCCTTCAGGATCCCGAGCAGCCCTGATGTCAATTCAACCACATGTTCACATATAACCGGAACGATGGCGCCTTCTTGAATACGAAGATCCCGGAGGGCTCTCGCTACGTTCGTAGCTAGAAAATCGAGCGCTTCGTACGTTAGATGCAATAGTGCGCCGCCAAAAGCGGAAGGGCCTGATACCGCCACCCGATGGGGATGTGCGCGCACCTGGTCAAAAAAAAGATCCAGAACTGAGATTCCGGTGGGAAGTTGGGTTCGGGTTTGATTGAACGCTGCCAACTGCCGCGTAATCTCCTCTGGAGATAGAAGTTCCATTCGCCCAAGCGCGGGATCCCCGCCGGTCGCGACCTTTTCGGCAACGGTTTTGAAATAGGAGACAAACCGCCGAATAGTGTCCGTTTCGAATAGAGCCGTGGCGTATTCCACAGCCCCGGACAACCGGTCGCCGTGAAGGGAAAAGCTCCAGGTCATATCGAAGCGGGAATGATCGCGAGTCACCATTGGGAGCCTTTCCTCCACCAGATCTACCGCTTCTTCGAGATGTCGTTCCCGTATATTGTCAAAGGCGAACATCACATCAAACAACGGGTTTCTACCTGCATCGCGGGGAATATCCAACCGGTCTACCAACTCTTCGAAGGGCAGTCTCTGATGTTCCAGAGCCGCTATTACATCTTTCTTCACATCCCGCAAAAAACCGGTCAAAGATTTGGAGCCAACCGGTTTGCCCCGCAAGGGCAACGTATTGACAAAGGGACCCACGATCCGTTCTAGATCGGCATGTCCCCGTCCGGCCACCGGAGTTCCAACGATGATGTCTTCCTGCCCGCTCAAACGGGCCAGGAAAATATAGAACACCGCCAATAACGTCATAAAAAGCGTGACGTCATGCTCTTCAGCAAACTCTCTTATCAACGTAGTTTGTTTAGGTGTACAGTCAAAATACAAACGGTCTCCGTCAAAATTTTGAACCGCGGGCCGGGGAAAGTCTATAGGAATATTCAACACCGGTATATCGCCGGCAAGCGCGCATCCCCAATAATCAAAAGCGGAATCAATGCTCCGCGTTTGGGTTTGAGCCGCTTGCCACACGGCGAAATCCCTGTATTGAAGTGGCAAATCATCGAGAAGGGAACCATTGTAGAGATGGAGTGTCTCCTCCTCTATAATCGCGGTGGAGATACCGTCGCCGGTAATATGGTGAAAATCCACCACTAGAAAGACACCATCCGCAGTACTTGCAATCGCGGCCCGTAACAACGGAGGAACCGATAGATCGAAGGGACGGATGAATGCCTGAATATCCCCCCCTTCATGAAGATAGTGTAGCTTGATATCGACTGAATCCAATACCCGTTGCACCGGCTGGTGGTCAATGGTGATAAACGCGGTGCGGAAGGTTTCATGCCGCTGGATGACCGCTTGCAACGACGCTTCCAGGCGATCGAACCGGATATCCGGGGGCAATGGAATCACATGGGGCATATTGTAGGCTGTGGTCTCGGGCATCAATTGATGCAACAAAAAGAACCGCTTCTGCGCCGGAGATAGCGGATAGTATTCTTTCTTTTCCACCGCGAAAATCTGTGCGAATTCTTCTTTGCCATTTGCCCGGATGTAACGGGCGATGCCTTTGATGGTGGGGGTACGGAACATCTCCACCAATGGCAGGTGAATGCCGAACTCTTTTTCGATCCGGCTCATCAATATCATCGCCTTGAGAGAATGGCCTCCCAGAAGGAAAAAATCGGCGTCTGTACCGATAGCCGCTTCTTCCAACGATAAAAGCCGGGCCCACATAACCGCCAATTGCCTCTCCAGCGCGTCAACCGGAGTACAGATCTCCGCTCCCGCCAGTCCGGCTT
>JAHELQ010000677.1 GCA_024644125.1 Candidatus Aminicenantota bacterium
GTTGTTGGAGTACAAACAGCCGTTTTTGAGCTGGCGATAGCAAATAGTATTCCCGTTCTTCCGCCGGTTGGATCGTTTGGAAGGCGCGACTCTCGACACGGGGGCGAATCAGTTCCGCCACGCGACGGATGGTACGGGCCTCAAATATTTCCGCCAATGTCATTGTCGCGCCTAGCTCTTTGTGTATGAGCGACACCATGCGGGTGGCGTTCAACGAATGGCCGCCGATAGTGAAAAAATCCGCGTCGATTCCTAAAAGATCGCGGGAAATGCTGAGTATTTGGGCCCAGATATCCGCCAGAACATTTTCGGTATGGTCTGAGGGAGAAGCCATGGATTGACCGGAAAAGAGTTGGGGCTCCGGTAGGGCATGTCGGTTCAATTTACCAGCCGCGGTTCGTTCGATTTTTTCCACCGCCATAACGAAACGGGGAATCATATACCCGGGCACATGGTCTTCCAATTCCCGGCGGATCGCGTCAATATCGACAGGTTTACCGTCTCTGCCCACCACATACGCGCAGATGTATTGATCGCCGTTCCCGTCCACCCGGGCAACGGCAACCGCCTCCCTCACCGGTTCCATCATGGCCAGCCGGTTTTCGATCTCCTCCAACTCGATCCGGTGCCCCCTGATTTTCACCTGAAGATCGGTTCGCCCCAACAATTGGATCCGCCCATCCTCCCGGAAACGGGCCAGATCACCGCTGGCGTACATCCGCTCGCCATTGGTCGAATCAAAAATATCCCGGGGGACAGGCACGAATTTTTGCGCTGTCAACGCCGGGCTATCGACATAAGCCCGGGCGAGTCCGGGCCCGCTGATAAACAATTGACCGGTTGCTCCCGGCGGTACTGGTTTAAATTGCCGGTCGAGAATATAAATGCATGTGTTGGCAATGGGCCTGCCGATGATCCCCGCCTCGCCGTCCATCCCCACTTGCGCAGCGGAAGTGACCGTCGCTTCGGTGGGGCCATATTCATTGACCAGTAAAAGACCGGGTAGCTCTTTTTTTATCCGCCCGAGCAACCGGCTCTGCGTCGCCTCTCCCGCTAGAACCACAAAGCGCAGGCTTTGCAAGCAACCAGCCGTACCAGAATCCAGAAGTGCGCTGAACAACCCGGGTACCAGGCTGACATTGGTCACTCTGTGACGTTCTACCAATCCTGCCATGGCGGCAAAATCGAGGCGGTCCTCCTCCGGTACCATCACCAGCAAACCTCCGGAGAGTAGCGGCGTGTACATATTCGATACAAAGCCGTCGAAACAATAAGACAACGGTTGCAGGGAGACATCCTCTGCCGTGACCCCGTAGGTCGTTATCCGCCAATGGATATAGTTAACCACGCCCCGGTGCTCGACCTGCACTCCCTTTGGATCGCCGGTGGTTCCGGAGGTGTAGATGGTGTAGGCTAGATCTGTGGGACTGCCGACGTATTTGGCATCGGGAGCATTTTCTTCATCACCGCTGCCGCCATCTACAAACAAACACGCGCAGTATCGAGGAACTAACCGGCGGAAGCGTTCCTGCGCCACAACGACATTAACTCCGCTATCGCGGCACATAAATTCGATCCTTGTTTGAGGAAACGCCGGATCCAACGGTAAATAGGCGGCTCCAGCCCCAAGAACTCCAAAGATGGCGACGATCATCTCCACCGATGGCTCAAACAACAGCCCAACTACATCTGGATTATCGGCGCCCTGTCCAGACAAGCGACAGGTCAGCGCGCCAGCCTGCCGTGCCAATTCCCCATACGAGATACATTCGCGTCCGGCCAGGGCATCGCTCCATCCCCATAGGGCGATCCGGTCCCGGAAACGTTCTGAGGCATCGCGGAACAATCGGTCTAGAGTGCGATCATGGGGAAAGGCCGAGGTATTGTCGTTGAATTCCCGCAACACCCGTTCCTTCACGCCATCATCCATGAATTGGATCTGCTGAATCCCAATGGCAGGATCGGCCGCCGCCTGGCGTAAAATATATATGAAAGAATCCATGAATGATTGGAGAGTACCGGAAGAGAACCTCTTTGAATCATAGAGGATCTCCAGAAAACAACCCGTCTCGTCCACTCTGTACTCCACGATTATGTGAGCGCTGTTTTTTAGGCAATAGTCTTGCGCAAAAGCCCGTTGATGGATGGCGTTATGCAAAAAGCCAAAAGCAAACAAAGGCGATTCTTTGGTCACGTCCAGCAAATCGAGTAATTTTTCCACCGGGTAGTATTGGTAGCGATACCCCTCCAACACGGTGGAGCGAACGAGCAACAGAAAATCCCTGAATGTCAACTCGCCCTTCAGACGGTCCCGCAACAACACCACCCGGTTGTACTCCTGGATGTTGGTGTCATACACAGGCGATACCACCATCAGGTCATCACTGTCTGTAAACGCGGACAATAAAATCTTGAAGGCCGTTTGCAGGATGATATATACCGAGAGGTGATTTCCTTTTCCCATCTGTTCCAATCGCGAAGCGAGGGTGGATTCGAGATGGAAGCGCGTTTCGGCAATGTTCGTACTCCCGGATACACCAAAATCCGGCGCCAATGGTGAAAAATCCGGAAGCTCCGCCAATTTGTCCAACCAATATTCCCTCGCCTCATCAAATTTTTTAATACCGATCACGATTCCTCCGCTTATACATCACATTCAATTGATAATTCATCGAGATTCCATCATTCTTTATCATCGCTGCAACAATCCGCCGACCAGTCCGGCGAGTTTGCCGACAAAGGGACTTTTGAGCACAGAAAAATGATCGCCCCTCA
>JAHELQ010000160.1 GCA_024644125.1 Candidatus Aminicenantota bacterium
TCCCCAGAAGTCGGGAACAATTAGACAAAATCTATGAAACCAAAAGCTCAGTTCATGAAAACTTAATGGCTAAACTCCGTACTTACGGCTCCCAAAGAATTAAGGAAGAAATAAAAACCACCCTATCTTACATTATTGATATTTTCAGTAATTCAAATGGTAACAGAAAATTTAGTTCGGTGGTAAATCCCAGTGCAAATAATAATCCTATGAAAAATTCATTTTATGCAGTTTTTATGGCATTTTTTGAATTAATTATTAAACGTGGACAAATTCCGGAAAATTATGAAAAAATTGTAGATGCCTTAAAAGGGCTACAATCCAAAATTACCACTCAAGCTCATTACTCAAAAGACTCAGACCGGAAAAGAAATATTGACCAAACAATGGGGCTGATTCAACCCTATTTTGTCCACAACGATAAACCGGTTTTCAATCACGGGCCAGGATTGGCGCTCGATCTAGAAAATTCCATAAGAAGATCAAGAATCGAAACGAATAGATATGAATACAAACAAGGTTTTTACGATCTATCGCCTAAAAGAAAATTTGATGGAAAGTTAGTTGAAAAGCTAATAAATACAATTTGTGCCATTGCAAATATAGGTCCCGAATCCGAGGGATTTATTTTTCTAGGAGTTGCGGACAAAAGTGCAGACGTAGAGCGAATCAAAGAACTGGATAAAATAGATCCTGTGGAAGTGGCAGATAAGCGATATGTGGTTGGCGTTGATCGAGAACTTGCTATCGAAAATCTCTCGCTGGAATCATACGTAGATCGCCTGGTATCTCAAATAAAGAATTCAGGCCTTAGCGAACCCTTAAGGCAGCAGGTGATTTCTCAAATCGACACCATCGACTACAAAGGATTATCCGTGATAAGGATGCACATCCCCAAACAAAAAGAAGCATCCTTTGTCAACGACAAATGTTACATTAGAGAGAATTCCAATACAGTCGAAAAAAACGGTCAAGAAACCTACGCCGTCTACAAACTGTTCAATTAAAAAAAACATTACGCTGAATTAATAATCAGAGAATTTATTCTTGTTGATTTTTTTTCTCTGTTATGTTAAAAAAAGTTACATATCTACTGAACATCTCGTACCTTAAACTGGAAGGAGGAAAAAGTGAAAACCAAACATTGCTTCGGTGGAGATTGGACTGAGGAGAAACTAAAAAGATTAAAAAAATATTTAGAGGCTTATATGCAGATTTTCACTTCAAATGAAAGAGCTAAAACGTTGAAAACAATTTACGTTGATGCATTCGCAGGAACTGGATATCGAAAAATTAGAAATGAGCAGAACTGCGACCCATTACTTCCGTTCCCTGATGATGAAGAAATAGTCGCATACCAAAAAGGAAGTGCAAAAATAGCACTAGAATTGCCTTACCCGTTCAATGAATACATTTTCAATGAACAATCACTTGAATATAAAGAAGAGTTAGAAAGACTGAAACAGAATTTCCCATCGCCTAGAAATATCAAGATTATTCAAGAAGACGCCAATTCTTTCCTGCAAAGATGGTGTAAAGATACAAACTGGAAATTAAGTCGTGCTGTTATTTTTCTTGACCCGTACGGGATGCAAGTAGAATGGAAAACATTGCAAGCCATTTCTCAAACGGGAGCGATTGATTTATGGATTCTCTTCCCTCTGGGGCAAGCCGTGAATAGAATGCTAACCAAAAATCATCCTCCAGAAGGAGCCTTGGCAACTAGACTCACAAAGTTTTTTGGAGAAGATAAATGGAAATCTGAATTCTACAAAAGATCCAACCAAAAAGGCTTATTTGATAGCCATGAAGATTATCAAAAAACTGCCGACTTTAAAAAAATTGGGAACTATTTTAATAATCGACTCAAAACAATATTTAAAGAAGTTGCAAATGATCCATTGGCACTATATAATAGTAAGGGAGTACCTATTTTTCTTTTTTGCTTTGCTGCGTCTAATGAAAAAGGTGCCGGAACAGCAGTAAAGATTGCTAAACATATTTTAAAAAAATAAATTGAAGGAAAAAATGCCGGCCAAGACTAAAATAGAATGGACTGAAACCACATGGAATCCGGTTACCGGTTGTACGAAAGTCAGTGCAGGTTGCCAAAACTGTTACGCAGAAAGGATGGCACGGCGTCTTCATGCGATGGGGCAGGAACGTTATAAACACGGTTTCCGGGTAACGCTCCATGATGATCTAGTCCATCTGCCTCTCAAATGGATGAAGCCGCGAATCATCTTCGTCAATTCGATGAGCGACCTTTTCCATGAAGATATCCCTTTCTCTTTTATCGAAAAAGTGTTCGCTACAATGTCCCGATGCCCGCAACACATATTCCAGGTGCTGACCAAACGGAGTGAGCGCTTGCTTGAACTTGCGCCTCGCTTGAAATGGCATGAAAATATCTGGATGGGAGTCAGTATCGAAGACGAAAAAGAGAAACGTCGTTTGGAAAATTTAAGCCGTATCCCTGCGTTCATTAGATTCCTATCATGCGAACCCCTCATCGGCCCCTTAAACCAGTTAAATCTTGAAAAAATTCATTGGGTAATCGTTGGAGGAGAATCAGGTCCCGGAGCGCGACCGATGAATCCTCTCTGGGTGGAACCAATATTGAATCAATGCCGGGAACAGAATGTCAGATTTTTCTTCAAACAATGGGGCGGCGTCTGGAAAAAACGTGCAGGCAGAATCCTTAACGGTAAAATATACAGTGAACTCCCCCAGCGAGCCTACAATCACCCATCGGCTCATATATTTTTTGCTGAATGAATCAAACAAAAAAATGCAAAGGTGTTGGCTGTGACCGGTTTTGTTATTGGACTGGGGCAGTACCGGAAAGGGCAGAAGTGGAAGAGGAGCGACAGGCGTTCGAGTGGCCGCTCGTGGTGTATCGAGACTCGTTCGACCGGCTCTTCCAGTATCTGGAAAATCTCGATCATTACATCGATATCGGTCTCATCGAAGCAGGAGATATCGCTCCCATCCGGTATTGGCTGGAACAAGTGCGTCGCAACCGCTTCACTCGGCAGCCGTTGTTCGCAAAATTTATCGAACACTACCGATACGAAGGCGTCATAGCCCTGATGAAAAAATTCGACATCCAGCTTTAGAGCAAACAATCAGGGCAACATGTCAAGTTTTTTGCCATTGATGTTGAAAGCTCTATTTGAATATAGTACGCAATCGATTGAACGGAGGATAGAGTAAGAAATGATTCGGCCTGGTGAGAATTTTGATTTTAATATGTCGGTGATTCGTGTCGGGGGATTGATTATCGAAGAATTTAAAGAGGTTGACTATTTTCGTTTTGATGATTTATTGAACGCTCTTATTCGTCGGACCGACCAGCGGGTGAAAGCGGTATTCATTCCGGCGCTTTCCTTTTTGTTTCTCCTGGGAAAAATTCGCTACCATCAAGATATCGACTCTTTTGAATTGGTGAAGAATCAATGAAAATCAATAAAATTTATGCCGATAAACCGTTTAAAGCCATTACGTTCAATGATGGTTTAAATGTGATATTGGGAGAGCCAAAAGACCGTGGAGATCGTGAAAAAGACACTCACAACCTTGGCAAGACACTACTCCTTGAGCTGATCGATTTCTTGATGCTCAAGCAGTTGACGGAGACTCATTTTTTAAAAAGGCACAGCCGGCATTTCTCAGGGTACCATTTTTCCCTCGAGCTCAAACTCAACGACGAAAACGTTCTAACCATCCGTAGAGGGGTGGATAAACCCTCAAGGATTTCATTCAAGTTCAGCGCACTGGATTCGAGCAGCTATGATCGCGATTGTGATTTGTGCGCAGAAGATATCACCTATGATAAAGCAAAGACGCTGTTGAACAAGTACCTGGGTTTTGATGTCGCGATGGACTGGGACTACCGGAAGAGTGTTTCATATTTTCTACGGGGACAGCAGGATTTCAGCGATGTGTTCCAATTGGCGAAATATAACAAGGGGCGACATGTAGACTGGAAACCATTCCTGTTCAATGTTCTGGGTTTTGATAGCGATGCGGTCAGGCAGAAATACGATCTGGAAGACGAAAAAAAGAAACTGGAAGAAAGTATCGCCAATGATAAAGAAAGATTCTCGGTCAAATCCGATGAGATCGATAAGTTACAAGGATTGATCACTCTCGAGAAAGAATCGAACAAAGCTATCGAGAAGGCAATAGATGATTTCGAATTCTACTCCAAGAACAAAGAGATAAACACTGAATTAGTGGATGACATCGATAGGAAAATTAATACTCTGAACACTATCCGTTACAACACGACAGAAGAGATCGCCCGGATCGAACCATCCCTGAAATCCGATGTGTCGGTCGTAGACATGGATGAGCTGCAAGAATTGTATGGTCAAGTCGGAATTTTCTTTCCCCAAAACCTGGTAAAGGAATATCAAGAATTAGAAAAATTCAACAAAAAAATATCCCTGGAACGCAACGCATTCATGAAAGAACGGTTGGAGACTCTCAGGAAGGAACTGGTTGAAGACGAGAAAACGCTCAAAGAATTGGAAACACGGAAAAGCGAACTATTATCTATACTGAAAGATAAAGACAGTTATCAAAAATTTAAAGAATTCCAAAAGAAACTATCAAAATCCGAAGCCAGCATTTCGAGATTGGAAGAACGTCTAGGAAATATGCTGGAATTGCGGCATCGGGAAAACGAATTAAAAAAACTGCTCACCCAAATCGATGAACAAAGGCTGAAAATTAGAGAGGTCATTGACAAAAGCAATGACACTTATAAACTTATCAGAAGTACATTTAGCCGAATTATTCAGCCGGTTTTGAATGTTCCGGCCTTGATCTCGATCCAGCAGAACAAAGAGGGAAACATCGAATTTCATGCGGATATCCAGAATCCTCAGAATAAAGAAAAAACCGCGGAGGGGTATGGGACCACTTACCGGAAACTGCTGTGTATGGCGTTTGATTTAGCGGTTTTGATCGCTTATAGCGAGCGGTCCTTCTATAAATTTGTCTACCATGACGGGGCGCTGGAATCGCTGGATGACCGGAAAAAAATCAATTTTATAAACAAGGTCAGGGAAATATGCTCCGAGTATGGTCTTCAATATATAATGACGGTGATTGATTCCGATATTCCCCATGATGAAGCGGATAATCCAGTTCTTTTCAGCGAAAAGGAAGTCGTGTTGAAGCTGCATGATCGGGACGACAGCGGCAGACTCTTCGAGATGTCCTTTTAATTTTTGGCACCCGTACCAATCGATGATGACTGAGATAAGGAGAAGGAACTCTTGCATTTTTTGAGGCGGCGGGGGATAATTGGGGGATGATTGGGAAAAAGATTGTGATCGCTCACCGGGGGGCCAGCGGGTATTTGCCGGAGCATAGTCTGGCGGCGAAGGCGATGGCGTTTGCGATGGGGGCGGATTATCTGGAACAGGATCTGGTGATGACGCGGGACGACCGGCTACTGGTGCTTCACGACCGGTTTTTGGACCGGGTGACCGATGTGGCGGATCGATTCGCCGGGCGGCAACGGAGCGACGGGCGATTCCACGCGGTGGATTTTTCCCTCGCCGAGATTCGGGAATTGCGGATGATGGAGCGATTCGAAGTACGGGACGGTATCAGGCGGGCGGTGTATCCGGAGCGGTTTCCGATGGGTCGCTCGACGTTTGGGGTGCATACCTTCGAAGAGGAGATAGAGTTGGTCCAGGGCCTGGAACGGAGCGTCGGCCGGAAGGCGGGAATCTACCCCGAGATCAAGTCGCCGGGTTATTATCACCGGGAAGGAAAAGATATCGCGCGAGCGGCTCTGGAGATTTTGAGACGTTATGGGTACACCGCTAAAGAGGACCGGGTCTATTTTCAATGTTTCTATCCGGCGGAATTGAGACGGGTGCACGATGAATTGCTGCCGGAGATGGGGATGGATATCAAGTCAGTACAATTGATCGCCTACACCGGCTGGAAAGAGACAATCCGCTATGATGGGAAGGAAGAGATCAATCTTGATTACGACTGGATGTTCGAGCCCGGGGCGATGAAAACGATCGCCGGATACGCCGACGCTATCGGGCCGCATTATACGATGTTGATTGAAGGGATGATAGAAGCCGTCGTGGCGGTAGCCAATCATATTGTGGCGGAAGCTCACGATGAGGGGCTCGAGGTGCATCCTTTCACGTTCCGCAAGGAGAAGTCAGAGATGCCGGTCTATGCGGATGGAAGTTTCGAGCGGTTTCTCGATATTTTTTACAATCACATCGGTGTGGACGGCTTGTTTACGGACTTTCCCGATATGGCGGTCAAATTTCTGAAAGAAACAGGGTGATTAAATATGATTCGCGGCATGGCGTACCGGTTGTTTTTAGGTGTGGGCATTTATTTTTTGGCGGCGGGGTTTGTAGGGTTTTTAGCCCTGGCCACATCTGCTGAAGGCGTTTTCGATTGGTTGGGCTCGTCGGTGGAATGGCCGGTGGGATATTCCGAAGGCGTGGCTCAAACAAGTGACGGTCATTATATTGCTACCAATCAAATGGCAGGTCGCATTCAATTTTATGATCATAATTGGAAATTTTTATGGGGAAAACGAATCGACAGCGGCGGCGGTATTTTCAAAATCATTTCAGTGAAAGAAGACTGCTTCGAGGTGGTGACAGCCAGGCTCAACAATCGATATACCGTCGATTACAAAGGAATCGTCCTGTCAAAGGCCAACTATCCCGAATCGGTCCGGTACAGTGAATTCGGCATTGTGGGGCATTCCACCTGGGTCCCGACCTATCTATTCCTTCTTCCCTTCGCGTCCCCGTCTTTTGCATTTTTCTCAATTCTTCTGGGAAGCGCTATCCTTGTCTTCACCGCCACGGTCATCCGCAACCGCCTGCAATCAGGCACTGTTGCAGTCCTGCATAGAAGGTTTCCTGGTTTGTGACCAACCATTGGAAATGAGCGGCCAGTTCGCCGGGTCGCCAGGTATGACCTCCGCCTTGTTGCCGTTCGCCTAATTCTTTCATCCTGCCGATGGCGTCGTCGAATAGCGCTAGAAGACCTGACTCCCGAAGGCCGTACTCCGGGAAACGACGGACGAAGGCGTTGAAGAATTCGCGGGTCATGGTGAGGGAAGAGAACAGGTCCCAGAATATCCCGTTGAGAAAGATCTCCAGCTTCTTTTTGTTGCCAGGCACATCTAGAGAGTCTTCCAGATCGCGGACAATGGCGCGCAGAGCGTTGAGGCCGGCGTAGACACGGTAGAGCCGCCCCTCCTCCGTATGTTCCACGATTCCAGCGCCGGTGAAGATGCCGATGTGACGCCGGAGTACTTCGAGGCCGTATTCCTCGATCGGCAGCTTCTCGATATTGCCGAAGTCCACATCGATCGCTTGAAACGAATCGAAGCCTTCGATGAAAGAGTGGCCGCGCAAAAAGTCGATGGCCGGAAGTCCTTCCAGGCAATGATGAAATTCCCCGGCCGGCACGATCCCGTAAAAATCGAAGTTGGGATCGAAAACCAGGTAATCTCCGTCAACAATATCCACCAATAAAAACGAATGCATCGTATGAAGCGGCCGCGTGGCGATATGACCGAGAAACTCCGCTTCAGCCTGCATGTAATCGGGAGTGTAATGGAGAAAATAGGTGGAGCCAGACACAAACGCCAACCGCCCCTCCCTTAGTTGCTCCCGGCAATGGCGAAGTTGATCGTCCAACGAGTCGAAGCGTCTCACTTCATAAGTGACCCCCAACATCTCCATCATCCCGTTCATCCCGAAAATAGTACCGAAAGGCAACAGGAACACATATTCGAACGCCGATTGCTCGCTGTTGACATACCCGTTGATGCCTCCCCCTTTGGCCAGGAGGGCGAAGTGGCGTTCCAGAGAATAATTCTCCTCGTGGATCAATTTTTCGATCACGCAGGCGAGAAAGCAGTCGAAGTAGATGGGGTACTGGTAGTCGGGCCGAAAGTCGAGATTGAAATACCGGACCTGCGGACGATGGTCCATCTCTCCCTTCAAAAAAAGAGCGAGCTCCCGGACTGTCGGGGCGTTGAAAATTTTGGCCAACGGCACCGCCACATCGAACACCTCTTCGATTTTCCCGATCAAAGTCATGGCCCGGAGGGAATGGCCGCCCAATTCAAAAAAATTCCCCGCGACGCTGAGAGCGGAGGTTTCCAATTGCAAAACCTCCGCCCAGACGGCGGCCAGCTTTTGTTCCACCTCGTCGGCCGGCGGCACATACGCATCCACGGCGCTCACCCGGTCCGGTTCCGGCAGGGCGTTTCGATCCACCTTGCCTCCGGGAGTGAGAGGCAGGGCTTCCAACCGGATCACATGAGCGGGCACCATGTAATCGGGCAACCGCTGAGCCAGGGCTTCCCGTAACTCTCCGTGTTCCGGCCCCTTGCCATTGGCGGTGACATAACCGCACAAATATTTCTCGCCGTTCTCCCGCTCCTTGACCGCTACCACAGCTTCGGTTACACCGTCGCATTCCAGGAGGCAACGCTCGATTTCGCCGGTCTCGATCCTGAAGCCGCGAATCTTGACCTGCCGATCCACCCTTCCCAAAAAACGGATATTGCCGCAATCTTCCAACCTGACGCGATCGCCGGTACGGTACATCCGTCCGTTGCCGTTGAAGGGATTCTCGGTAAACCGTTCATGGGTCATCTCCACCCGGTTTAGATATCCACGGGCAACTCCCGCTCCCGCCAACGCCAATTCCCCGGCCACGCCCCGAGGCGCCAATCCCATGTCCGCGTCGAGAATATAACAGACCGTGTTGGCGATGGGCGCGCCGATCAGCACATCCACATCCGTCCCTTCCAGACGGTAGGCAGTGGAGCAAACGCTATTCTCGGTGGGCCCGTATTCGTTCACCAGATCAACTCCAGGCAAACATTCCCTATGCCGCCGCACCAGTTCTTCGGTGAAATGGTCCCCCGCCACTGTGATCGAAGACATCTTCCCCAGCCTGTGCCCCAGACCGTCCAGTAGCATGTGATAGTAGTTGGGCACTACCAGGAAATGGGTTACCCGGTTATCCCGCAACAACCGTGCCAGGAACGGCAGATCGAATCTGTTCTCCTCTTGAATCGACAACAATCGCGAACCGGCGCCGAGCGGCGTGAAAATGTCTTCCACTGAGCTATCGAACGAAAACGAGGGCACTTGCAATACAGTATCGCGGCTGTCAAAATCATAAAACCGCCTGCGCCAATCAATGGTGTTGCAGATGGACCGGTGCTCCACCATCACACCTTTGGGAACGCCGGTGGAACCGGAAGTATAGATAATGTACGCCAGATCGCGTTCATCCGGCTCTTCAGCCGGTATGGCGCTGTCCAGAAGATAGAGCTCCGGGTCGTCCAGCAACGCCGCAGCGCCGTCAAAGGGAAATTCATCCAACAGGCGGCGTTGGGTCAACAACAGCGACGCGCCGCTGTCTTTGAGCATAAACTCCAATCTCTGCCGCGGATAGGCGGGATCCAGAGGCAAATAGGCGCCTCCGGCAATCTGGATCGCCAGCATCCCCACCACCATATCGATGCCCCGTTCGGTCATCAAGCCGACAATCGTCTCAGGTCCGACACCCATACGGCGCAACGAGACAGCCAGGCTCTCGGCCCGTTGCATCATCTGTCCGTAGGTCACATCCCGGTACGCCGCCAACAGGCCGGAATTGTTGTCCCGCGCCTGCCGGATCGACTGATTGGTACGGGCGTAATAATGACTCACCCGCGAGTTCAAGCTCTCGTCTTGGTAGTAGATATAGGGATAATAAAAATCGTCCACATGGGGATAAACATCATTGTCTTCAAAATTGCGCCGGCTGATCCGCAAAAAATCATCAAAACTTCGGGCAAGGGTGTACATGCCGAAGCTCTCCGGATCGTCAAGCACCGGCGCTCCCGGCTGCGCGTGGAGCCGCGCCCAGAAAAACTCGCTGAAGGAGCGGTAGCGCCCCATAATCTTTTCTAGCATCGCTTCGCTGGCGACAATATCATCCGCCGCGAACCGCGGCAAACCGGCGATGAGGTTGATAATCAATTCGTTATTGGGATATTGTTCGCACAGCTCCAGAAAGCCGAAGATCTCATCGTCCGTCGGCTGCGGCTTGACCAATTTCTCCCGGTGGAGCTCCAACCTGTGCCGCTCCGATAAGCTGCACAGGTCCAGATTCCAGTACACATATTTGAATGTGGCGTTCACATAATCGAGGAGTTCCCCGGAG
>JAHELQ010000161.1 GCA_024644125.1 Candidatus Aminicenantota bacterium
TTCGTGTATGATGTCAGTGCAAAAAAAATCAATGGCGCATGGTTGGAAGGCCTCGAAGACAATACTCCCAATTATTCCCCCCAATTAAAAAAACAGTTCGACACCCTCTGCAATTATATGGAAGATGTGGATGACGGGCAGCAAGTGGTGTTCACCTATATCCCCGGAAAAGGGACCGAGGTGAACGTGAAGGGGAAAATCAAAGGTGTTATAGAAGGGAAAGCGTTTGCCGACGCGCTCTGGGCCTGTTGGATCGGTCTCAAGCCGGGCCCCGGGAATGATTTCAAAGCAGGTTTATTGGGAATTTGAACTTATTTTGAATATATGTTCGGGATGTACGGCTCCAGCCTCCAGGCAGGAGCCGTTATTTTTTATATAATTAGTTGTCCTTCAAGATCTCTTTGTCGTAGATGTTTTCAAAATGGAGTTTGTGTTTTGCCTCTTCGGAGGCTAATTTCAGGAACAATTTCTTGATCTCGTCGTTTCCGACTTTTTCGGACATCGCGGTATATAAATTGAACGCCGCTTCCTCCCGTTTCATGGCTATAACGATGATATCCTGGTATGTCATTTCGGGAGTCGGCTCGATTTCCACGACATAATTGCTGATTTTCAGGTCTTCCACTTCCGGCACCTTGATATTGGTAAAACTGGTATTACGGATATTCTCAAGGATGTCCACATGCCCCTGTTCCATAATTTCAAAGCCCTTCAACAGGTCTTTCTGGGCGTCGAATTTCACCTCTTTTTGCAAGTCCCGGTAGAATTCAATTGCCTCTTTTTCCCTGGCGATTGCAAAGTCGATTATTTCGTTGAATTTTTTAAGATCCATATCGTGTCCTCCTCTTAGTAGTAAAGAATTATAGCCGAATATTGTCAGGATTGCAAGTGGATTTCAGGCTTTTGCCATTCCAGCTCTCTTCTCCGGCGGATAAAAAGCCTAAAATTTTTCAACGCGAATTTTCCAATCATTGACTTTTTTATTAGAAATAGTTAGTATACTTGTGTAACAATTTATCAACTTATTGGAACCATGGAAAATATACCTAAAATTGCTGGTTATACCATTGAACGCAAGCTGGGCGAAGGAGGAATGGCGAAGGTCTTCTTTGGCGTCCAGGAGAAACTGAAGCGTAACGTGGCCATAAAGATTCTTGAGCCGTTGCTCTTGAAAGACGAGGATTTTGCCCTCCGTTTTTTGAAAGAGGCTGAAACTGCAGCCAATCTGATTCATCCCAACATAGTGACGATTTACGATGTTGGGCAGGAACAAAATCATTACTATATGGTGATGGAATTCCTGGAAGGTACGTTGAAGGACCGGATTCGCTCCGCCCGAAACGAGGTGACCCTCACCAGGGGATATACGCCGGTGTCCGCTCTAAAGATCGTCCGCCAGGTGGCGAGCGCTCTGGATTATGCGCATAAACGCGGTTTTATCCACCGGGATATCAAGCCGGACAACATCATGTTCCGTCACGACGGCACCCCGGTATTGGTGGATTTTGGCATCGCCAAGGCAATGGACGCCACCACTAAATTGACCCGCACCGGTATGTCTGTGGGAACTCCTCATTATATGAGTCCCGAACAGATTCGCGGTCAAGACATTGATGGAAGGGCCGATTTTTACAGCCTGGGAATCGTGTTGTACGAGATGCTGATCGGTTCCGTGCCATTTACCGCGTCCGATTACATCGCTGTGGCCATGAAACATTTGAGCGAGCCGGTACCCACGCTTCCCGATTACCTCTCGGTCTACCAACCGGTGATCGATAAAATGCTCGCCAAGGACAAGACTGCCCGCGTCCAGGATGGGGTCGAGCTCATTTTGTTGTTGGATGCGTATATCGAAAATCCTCCGGTCGCGACGGCGAAAAAACCTCCGGTGGCAGGCCCGGCCAATGAGACGGTGCTGGAATTGGCACAGCCGGTTTTGGCGCAAATCGCCAAACCCCGCAAGGAAAAAGGGCGGCGGCGCGCAATTGGCGTTTTGTTCATCATCTTTCTTCTGTTAATGGCTACCCTGGGGTACATTGTCACGCAGCAAAAAGGTACGCTTCCGGCGCTGGACCAGGCGATCGAAACCGCTTCTCAAAAATTGGGTCTGGCGACGGAGAAAGAAACACCGGTGGAACAGACACCCTCTGCCGGCGAACCGGATACCGTTCCCGGGGATTCCCCGGCAAAAGAGGTCGCCATCAAATCTGAAACCGGAGTTCGACCTCAGGATTCCGTTGTTATTGCAAAAAAAGAAAACATAGAACCTACCGTCAAAAAACCGGTCGAAAAAGCTCCACCTAAACATATCGAACCCAAACCAACCGGAACCATGCCCGATTCCACAGAGGACGAATCGTCGTTGCCAGAAACATCTCCGGCGAGAGTCTCTCCTCAGGTATCCAACGTTCCGGTGATCAATATTCTCAATTTGTTTCCCGGATTGATCAAAGAGTACAGCGAAGAACTCAACCGGATCACTGTCCCCGGCTTGCCGGAGGGCATGCTCGCCACAGGGCGGGTGGGATTCGATTTTGCCATCGCTCCGGACGGTAGGCTTTCGGTCGTCCGTTTCAATAACCGCGGACTCGAAGTATCACCATTGTTGAGACGCCGCAAAGTTGTCGGCATGATTTACAACGCCATGAATGAAATCGTTTTGAGAGGTCCGAAAGATAGAAAAGGGCAATCGGTTCAGGTGGAAAACTGGCGGTTGTCTTTTAAAGTGGGCACCTTTCAAGGTAAAATAATTTTAACCAGGATATAACATTTGAAGGAGGATCTGTAATGTTAGCAGGGAAAATGCTGCGAAATCTTGCAATTGTCGCTTTGATATTTTTTGTCGGTGTTTCGGTAACTGCAAATTATTCATTTGCCAGTGAAGAAGATAATCTTTTAAAAGCCCGTCGCCTCTATCAAGAAGGCGATTATGAAGGGGCCGTCAAAATATTGAATGAGTTTGTCGAAAACCTGAGAGCTATTGTGGCCCAGAAAAAAAATGTGGCTGAAGCCTTCTATCTGATGGCCAGGGTATACTATACTGTGGGCGATGACCGGAAAGTGGATGAGAATCTGATCAAAGTATTCGAAACGTTCCCGGCTTTCACTTACGATGAAGCGGATTACGATTTTAAAAACCGCGTGGACACGGCCAAAAAATTAGTAATGTCGGAACGGGCGGCCCAAGGCCTTGAAGGGACAACCGATCAGGACGAGGCGATTCAACAGGAACCGGCGGTCGAGGAAGAAACAGTTCAGCCTCGAGAGCAGAATGTCATCACCAGCCCTCCGAAAACGAAAAAAAAGAAGTTCCCGGTGTTGTTGGTTGTGGGCGGTATCGCCGTGTTGGTCGTCCTGGCGGCGGTCTTGCTTGGGGGCAAAAAAGCTAAAGATGAGTTCGATATCCGCGGTAACTGGATTATCAATGAGGAATGGCCGCGGTATGGTTCTTTTACGACTTTCACTACATTTTCCGGCAGTTTGACTTCCGGCACATTGCGGAACAATGACGGTATGACAGGTACCTATGTGGTGGCCGGGAAAGACGTCTTTTTTAAGTACAATGACTACGAAAAATGGGAATACAACGGCCTGTTCTCTTCCATCGACAACATGAGAGGTACCGGTGTGGTGCTACTTGATGGTGGGGATGAAATTCGCGGCGCCTGGACTGCCCGTCGCGGCGGAGAGGGCGCCAATACCGTATCACGTAGTAGTCAACCCCTCTCTTCAGTTGTAAAAAACAAAAAATAGTCCAAATGTTTGATCATAGTCCGTCCCCGGTGTGTGAAACACCGGGGGGAGGCGCCGATTATATTCCAAAACAGGTGCCAAGCGCCATCGCTGTTTTTATGATCTGTGAATCTGGTTGTACTCTCCGGGGAACCGCTATTGCCTCCTCGATTGGAGTGGTCACGATATCCTGTCCCCGCAATCCCACCAAATATCCGAATTTTTGATCCATCACCGCTTCCACCGCGTGATACCCAAAACGAGTGGCCAGTATGCGGTCGAACGCAGTAGGGCTGCCTCCCCGCTGGACATGGCCGAGAATGGTGAAGCGCGTCTCGATGCCGGTCAAATCTTCGATCCGGTTGCCCACGAATTGGGACACGCCGCCCAGCCTCAACGGATCATTGGGATCCTGAACTTTCCGCGCCACCACCAACTCGCCTCCCTCGGGTTTGGCTCCTTCCGCCACAACCACCAATGAAAACCGTTTCCCGTCATTCTCGCGGTCATGGATTTTTTGAACGATCCGGTTCATGTTGAATGGGATCTCGGGAATGAGAATTACATCGCCTCCTCCGGCGAGACCCGCTTCGAGAGCGATCCATCCGGCGTAGCGGCCCATCACTTCGATCACCATGACCCGGTGATGGGACTCTGCGGTGGAATGCAACTTGTCGATGGATAGAGTGGCGATACTGAGCGCCGTGTCGAAGCCGAAAGTGACATCCGTCCCGTCCAGATCGTTGTCGATTGTTTTGGGGACTCCCACCACAGGGATACCGCAGCGCGTGAACAACTGGTGGGCGATCGCCTGGGTTCCGTCGCCTCCCACTGTGATCAACGCGTCCAATTCGTTGTATTCCACGGTTTTTTGGACCCGGTCCGAAACATCACCGTACACCTTCTTGCCGTTCTCTACCGCCACCGGATATTTAAATGGATTGTCCCGGTTGGATGTACCCAGGATCGTTCCTCCCCGCGGCAATATGCCGGATACTTCCTTGCGATCCATCGGCTGGACCTGTTTATTGATCAGACCCGCGTAACCGTCCCGGATGCCGAAGATCTCGATGCCGTATTTATGTGTGGCGGTGTGGACCACCGCCCGGATGACTGCGTTCAAGCCCGGACAATCTCCACCGCCCGTCAATATTCCGATTCGTTTGATTTTTTTCATCGTGTCTCCTTAAAAAAGTGTTCCGATTCCGTTTCGAGATCGTTCAACCGGACTTCGAGTTTTTCCCGCTCCAGAGGTATGTCTTCTTTCGAGGCGTTCTTCGGGACCCGGTAGGGTTCGCCGTATGTGAAGACGATCTCGCTGAAAGGCAACGGAATCATGAAGCGGTCCCAGCTTTTCTCGAATATTTTGACGCGGCTGGCGTACCAACTGATGGGCACTACTACGGCGTCTGTTTTTTGCGCAAGAACTATGGCGCCGTCCTTTAATTGCCGGGCCGGACCTTTGGGGCCGTCGGCGGTGATCAAAATTTCACGACTGCCGGCCTTGTCCCGTACCGCGTTCACCAATTCCAGGAACGCCCTGGCGCCGCCGCGGGAAGATGAACCTCTCACCGGTTGCATGCCGAATTCTTCCGCCACCTGCGCCACCAATTCCCCATCCTGGGACAACGAAATCAAGGGGCTGGCCCCGGTGTTTTTGAATTTATAGATGTTGACAAAGATGTGGCGGTGCCAGAAGATGTAAATCACCGGACGTTCGCCATTCAATAGCGGCTGTATCTTTTCCGCGCCCTTGACTCTAATCCGGCACGTGCCGATGATGGCGTAGATCAGGAATCGGGCGGTTTTGCGAATCAAGAAAAACTTAGTCCTGCTCTGTGATCCCATATTCTTTTATTTTATCCAGAAGGGTCTTGTAGCTGATTTTCAATAACTCGGCGGCGCGGGTGCGGTTGAAATTCATGTCGTTCAACGCGTCGGTGATTTTTTTCTTCTCCACAATGGCCACGGCTCGGGAGGTGACCTCTTTGAGACTGCCGTTGAAACTGAAGTTCTCCGTCACATCAAACGATTTTTCCGGGAGGATGATGTCTTTTTCGCCGATTTCCTGGTGCCGGCAAATGATCACAGCCCGCTCGATGGTGTTTTGCAATTCCCGGACATTGCCCGGCCAATGGTACTCCTTGAGTTTTTTTAATGCGCCGGGGGTGAGTAGCAGTGATTTGCGCTTCATCTCCAGACTGAATTTTTTGGTGAAATATTTTGCCAGCAGGATTATGTCGTTGTCCCTGTCCCGTAACGGCGGCAGAACAATCGGGAACACATTGATACGGAAGTAGAGGTCCTGGCGGAAGCGGGATTCCTTGAGCTCTTTCTCCAGGTCGCGATTGGTGGCGAAAATAAACCGGAGATTCAAGTCGATCTCCTGGCTGCTACCGATCCTGCTGATCTTTTTCTCCTCGATCACCCGCAAGAGCTTGCCCTGGAGGCTGAAGGAGAGATCTCCGATTTCATCCAGAAAGAATGTCCCTCCCTGCGCTAATTCGAGTTTTCCCGCCTGGCGGAGATAGGCGTCTGTGTACGAGCCTTTCTCGTGGCCGAAGAGTTCATTCTCCAGGAGGTTTTCCGGTATGGACGCCGAGTTGATGGCGATAAACGGCTTGTCCTTGCGGGGGCTGAGATTGTGAATGGCGCGGGCAAACAGCTCCTTGCCGGTGCCGCTTTCCCCCAACAACAAGACCGGCGTGCCCGTGATCGCCACTTGTTTGAGTTTCTCCGCTTCATCGATGATGGCGGGGCTGTTGCCGATGATGATGGATTTCTTGAATTGAGCGTCGTGTTGGTCTTTGAAGATGATGTGCTCGCGCAAAATACGGGTGGATTGCAGAGCCTTTTCCACGATGAGATAGAGATATTCTATATCCACCGGTTTGGCGATAAAGTCGAAGGCTCCTTCTTTGATGGCGTCCACCGCTTGCTCGATGGAGCCGTATGCGGTGAGGATGATGAACGGGATATTCAAACCTTTTATCCGTTTCAAGAACGAGATACCATCGACATCCGGTAATTGGAGATCCGACACGATCACCGAGAAGTATTCTCTGGAAATCATCATGGTGGCGGTGGATACATCTGCGGCGGATTTCACAAAATAGCCTTTTTCCGATAGAATTGTCTCCAGCATCTCCCGCATCGCCTTGTTGTCTTCAACTACAAGAATTTTTTCCATTACCGCTATTATAAATGAAAATTGTACTCATTGCAATTGTGAAGGTTTATTGGGGGATTTTGAAAATATTCTGTATTATTTGCTTTGTAGGAATCGAAAAGTTTGCTATAATTCCCAGATGGATAGGGTCGCAATATTACTGAATCCCTCCTCCGGGAGGGGACGTTCGCTAAAAAAACGCCGGAAGATAGAGTCCTCGCTGAAAAAATACGGGATACCTTTCGACCTGTTCATCTCCCAGAACGAAGACCATCTGCGGCAGTTGGCCAGGCAAGCCGCCGCCCAATACAAGCGTCTCGTAGCTGTAGGCGGGGATACTACATACAAAATCGTGGCACAGGAATTGTTGGCTATGCCGCTACCCCCCTCGCGAAAAAGGCCCTGTCTGGGGATGTTGGGTACCGGTTCTGCCAATGACATTGTGCGCAGCCTGGGAACGTTCGACATCGATGATCTATGCCGGGCCCTGGCCGAGGATTTGACCGGTTGGATGCGGGTGGGACAGATTACGATCGATGGCGATGGCGAACCGGATCTATTTCTCGGGGGCGTTTGCCTGGGATTGGGGACTACAGTCAACCTATATTTGGATTCCTTTAATCGCAAGTATCCGCAATTGGCCAGAACCGATTTGATCGGGCAGGGAGTGGCGGGATTTATGGCGGTGCGCCGCTCGTTTCGTGAAGACGCCGTTCCCATCACAGCGACTCTCTCCTGGAATGGGGAGTCGAAGCCTGTGACATTTTCCTTGCTGGCGTTCTTGAATGTTCCTTTTTTCGCCAGCGGATTTTTGTTAGTGCCGGGTCAATCGCCGTTCCTGAAGGTTCTGGACGCGGTGGTTGTGGATACCCGTTCTGTAGCCAACACTCTGGGAGTGGTTATGGCCGCCGCCATGGGCAGCCATCTGACCCGCAAGGAGCTGGAGATTATTACCTCCGGTTCGTTCCGGTTGGTCGCGTTGGCCGACCAAACAATGGATATCCAGGTGGACGGCGATGTGATCCGAGAGATTTCCGGCTTCTCGGTAACGCTGTTGCCGGAACCATTGGAAGTGTTTACGACTGTCAACGTCGATCATAAAAATGATTCAAATATATAACTACCTTGAAAGGAGGATTCAATGAAGAATTTACGTGTTCTGGTATTGTTGTTTGTTTTTATGAGTTCTCTCGCGTTTGCCGGTGTCGAGTATGTAAGTAAAATTACCACCACCAGCGATAAAAAATCGATGAATTACGAGATGACGTCCACGCTGTATGCCCAGGACGGCGATGTCAAGCAGGTCTATAAAAATGTGCCCAAAAGCCAGAGAGCCATCATTATGGAAGACGGTTATTGGCTGTACAAAGGAAAAGAAAACACATTATACATCGTGAACGACAAGGAAAAAACCGTCACTCCGATGTCCCTGGACGCCATGATGCAGATGGCCGGTATGGCCGGCCAGCTCGTGAAGATCGAAATCTCCGACCACCAGGTCAAGACCGAGGATCTCGGCAAAGAGAACGTACTCGGTTTTTCCTGCGATCATATTCGCATCACCAGCGAATACACCATGCTCATGAAAATCGCCTTCATCAAAAAGACCATGCATATTAATGAAGTGAAGGATATCTGGGCCACCAACGATCTGAAGTTTGTCCAGGATATCAACCGCGCGTTTTATGAAAAAGATTTCAAAACCGGTTGGGAAGATCTGGATAAAATGATCGAGCGGGAAATGAAAGTGATGAAAAAGATCGGTTTCCCCATGAAAACCGTGACTCACACCATCCAGAAAAACAAGAAAGGTAAGGTCGGAAGCGACCAGACCACCACTATGGAAATCCTGGAAATGAAGGCCAATAGTTTCCCCGCTTCGTTCTTCGAAGTCCCCAAAGACTATCAGAAGGCCAGCATGATGCCCGGAGAAGAGGAAGGGGAAGAAGAGGGCGACGGAGACACACCCAAAAAGAAGAAAAAATTCGGAATATTCTAATCCCTCGCGGATTTGAATGTATTGAATAGCACAACCGATCATATAAAGGGCAGGCCACCATCGCCTGTCCTTTTTTTTTGACTACAAAACGAACGAGTCGCCGCTCCCGTTTTGAATCACGATGCTCCCCCCGTCCAACCCGGCGAAATAGACGCGCACCTCGACATCCGCGAACTCCGGGACAGCCGCTATTTTTTGATACAATTTCATGGCTTCGGCGTTTTTCACCGCTTTTTTCATGTTGCGTTTCACCTCCACCACATGGGCGATCCCCTGTTCTTCATCCACCAACACGAGGTCCAACTCGTTTTCTCCTTTCCGGTCCCAATGGCGGCCGATTTTAGTGAACGTGAGATCGAACGGATTCTGCTCTATAAAGATGCGCCTGATCAACGTCTCCAATTTGTACCCCTCGAACGCCGGCAGCAATTCCCAGATTTTCTCGAACGCCCGTTCTTTCTGGTTGATCTCCCGTAACGACCAGAAGCGGCTAATCACCCGGAACCAGAATTCGTAAAAATTATCCGCCAGATAATACCGCACCGTCCCGCTTTTCCCCTCGCGACTGAATACCGGTTTTTCCTTACGAATCAATCCATAGATTTTCTCGAGGTTTTGCAAATGGCCGCCCACCGGGGAGTTCGCCGCCTGAGCGATATCGTTCCTGGTCCGTTTCCCGGCGGCGATGGAAGAGAGAATAGAATGATATATCGAATACTCCTTGCCGAATTCCTCCCGCATCATGTTCAACCCCTCGTCCCAGAGAAACTCCTTCTCCACCATCAAGCCCTTCAAGGCCTTTTTGAACTCCGCCTGCCCCGTCTCGACGATCTCTTCGTAGAAGCGCGGGATACCGTCGAATACCGAAAAACAATGGAGAAGGTTTTCGGCAGAATACATGCCGTGATCCTCCAGGATTTGTTTCTGGACTTTTACCGGTAGATATCCCAACCGGATAAATTCAGTGGCGCGACCGAACAACGGTTCGCCGGCGCCCGAGAAGATCTTCTCGATCAGTGAATAGGAGGAGCCGGCGAATATCATCGCCAACGAAGAGCTTTCGCGGTTGATGTCGAAGTGCTTCTGCAGATCTGAAAACGCGGCGGGATTGACCGACAGGAGATTTTGCACTTCGTCGAAGAATACGATGAGCTCATGCTCTTTGGACCAATGAAACAAATAGGCCAACAATTGCCCGAACTCGTTGAATTCCCCGAACGCGCCTCCTAGATGATCGCGGATCTCATCGGTCCATTCCCTCAACAAGTCCCGCATGCTCTTTTTGCCCACAAAAAAATAGAGGAAACCCTTCTGATTCCGAATCTC
>JAHELQ010000162.1 GCA_024644125.1 Candidatus Aminicenantota bacterium
GCCTTCGATCGACGCTTCTTACCGAAGAAGAGGTAGATCGCTCCCATCCTTCTACCCTTCTACCAGGTACGCATGTTGCCAGCGATGCTGCGATGCGTCGATGCTAGCGATCCCGCGTTCTCACTCTCGATGCCTGAGATAGGGATTAGGTTTGCAATTTGCGGATCGATAAAAATTCGGCTTGCCTGTCCCCATCTCTTCACCTGTTCCAATCGCTCCCATCGCATCTCTCCTCACTCCCAGGATATGGATCTAAAGCTTCGTCGAGGCAAAATCGTTCGATGGAAAACTCGGAGAGTGAGATCTTCATCAACATAAGATGATTATCTGCATCATCAACAAAAAATGCATCATGCACCTGTCCCCCTCCGGAGGATGGCCGCGATGTTTCGCGGCCATGTATTATTGACCGCCGATATTGTAGAGGATGTTGGCTTTGGAAACGCCGATTCGTTCTTTTAAATTTACGGAAGAGTGGGTAGGTTCATGTCCGGCTTGAGAAAGAGAAGTGAATAGAAGAAGGAGGTCGAGGATTTGGGCGTTCAATTCCTGCAGAGGACCATCTTCGTTGTTGATCATGATGACGATAGCGAGTTCGTCATCCGGTAGAAGGAGAAAATGGCTCTTGTATCCCACCTGATGCCCTGAATGCCCGGCGATTCGATGGCCTTTGTAAGTCCCAAGAAACCAACCGAGTCCCATGTGTTTTTCGGAATCCGGTAGGCCGGTCTCCGTTCCAGGGGAGAGGGCCTGGTAAAAACCTCCGGGAGAATAAATATTGCCGCCGTTGAACATTCCGTCGGCGAGATGGGCCATTGCCCAATGAGTCATGTCAGTGACATTGGAGAATGGTCCTGCGCAGGGAGCGTAGGGGCGATGGTCATTGTCGATGGATGTGTGCATTTTGCCTTCATGAAAATAATGGGGCGACGCCAGATTCCCTACCGGGACTTCCCATTTGAAATAAGTACTGCTGCGCATTTCCAGCGGGATGAAGATATGCTCGCGCATATAATCTTCAAATGCCTGGCCTGAGACCTCCGCGATGACGGCGCCGAGGATATTGAAACCGATGTTTGAGTATTGCCATTTGCCCCCCGGATTGACGGGAAGGTTCTGATTTTTGAGAGCTCTGATCGAACGCTCCAGCGCGTAGGAGTCGCGTTGAGGAGGGAAGAGGAGATAGGCCGGTCCCCGAGGAAGACCGGATCGATGGGTCAGAAGGTGACGGATGGTAATGAAGCGGTAGATCTGGTGCTTCAACTCAAAGTAGGGCAAATAGCTGACTACCGGCGAATCCAGATCGATCAATCCTCGATTGGCCAATTGTAGTATGGCTGCTGTGACAAAGAGTTTGGAGACGGATGCCAGGTTGAAGACTGTATCGGCGGTTACCGGTTGGTTGGATTCATGGTTTTTTACTCCGAATCCACCGGCGAAGATTGGTTCGTTGCCGTGAATCACGCCCAATGCCATTCCGGGGATGTTGTATTCGGTAATGAATTGATTGCAAATGGATTCGAGGGAAGATTCGAGTTTATCCTTCTCCGGAATGTTTTGCAAAACTATATTCAGCCGGTTGGGCAACAAACTTTTAATCTTTTTTTTGACAGTGTTCGAGATATGTTCGGGGGCCATTGTCTTGAATGTCCAGATGCCGGGAGAAAGCCCGGACAACTCCCACCGGCCGTTGTGATCGCTGAACGAGTAGAGGATATCGGAGGCTTCGGCGCAGAGAGATGCGACGATGCGTGCTTCATGAATCGGATTTCCGGCTTTGTCGAAGATTTTTCCTGAAATCCGGCAGTTGCCGGTCATGGAATAAGATTGAACGGGGGGGAGAATGATGAATAACAAGATGATTGTATAATTCACCTTCATTGGTCGCTCCTGGTGGTTGAACAGATAATGCAAATAATTTGTTGACAAAAAATGTCGCTACGGGTAAAACAAATATTATGAAAATAATGAAGAATTGGATATTTTTCGCGTTGTGCACATTCGCTTTTTTTGGAGTGACGAATTTTATTTTAGGCTATATCGCCGAAGTGAATCCCTCGGGACACAACGGCAATATCACGGCAGCCATGATTCTGTGGGTGGGAATGGGGTTTATGGGAGTCGTTTCCTCCGTCCGGCTTTTTGCCCGTTACCGCACTTTTCCTGGAATACAGGGGAAAAAGTTCATCGTGTTCTCCGCTGTGGCGGGCGTGTCCCTGGCCATCGCCATGCTTTCATTGAAGGTGGGGATGGCGGCCGATCCTTTGTCGAAGGGACCAATCGTGGCCATCACATCGGTGAATTCTTTATTGGTCGCGTTGCTGGCCCACGTGATTTTAAAGGAATCGTTGAACAAATTTCATCTGTGGGGGATGTTGGTGTCGGTCGGAGGTATCATTGTCATGGTCTTGGGCGATATGTCCTACGCGGGGATTCTGGGCATTCTATTCGGACTTCTTACCATGTCGCTGTTTTCATTCACTAATTTTATCCTCAAATGGTTGGGTTACCATGGTAACGATTCCATCTCGGTAGTGACCATCCTCTGGTTGGCGGCAGGAACTTTCGGAGCCCTGGCTCTGGGTTACCGGTTTCTCACCGGGCAGAACATGATTGGATTGGAAGAGACGAATCTTCAATTACTGGCCCTGGCAGCGGGTATTCTACTTGGTCTGGGGATGTTGACATTGAAGATGGGAGTTTCGGCGGGACCGGCCGGACCGATGGTGGCGATCGCCAGTTCCAACGCCATTTTGGTGGCGTTTTTGGATCGCGTTCTTCTGGGGCATTTACCCGCTCCGTTAAAATTGGCGGGAATGCTGGCGGCTGTGTTGGGCATCGTGATCATCGCGCTGGGCAGTTGGCTTCGGCCGGCGAAGCAAATTGCCGATGGAACCGATTGAATTTATTACCGACCGGCAAATCTATGAACGGGTGATTCAGGAAGCGGTTCCAGCCGCCACCCGTTTTGTCTGGTTAGGGACCTCGGATTTGAAGGATCTGTATATTCACCGGGGCAAAAAAATGGTGCCTTTTTTGGAATTATTGTCTGAGTTGGTAGAGCGGGGCGTAGAGATCCGGCTTCTCCATGCAAAAGAACCGGGGCCCCGTTTCCGGGAAGAATTTGATAAATATCCAAACCTCATTGACGGCATGGAACGCATCCTTTGCCCTCGGGTGCACTTCAAATCGGTGATAGTGGATGGCGCCTTCGCCTACTCTGGCAGCGCCAATCTAACTGGAGCCGGTATGGGAGCCAAAAACAACGACCGGCGAAATTTCGAATCCGGCTTCGTCACCCGCGATTTGGGTTTGGTGCAACAGGTGATGGAGCAATTCGACGCCATCTGGATGGGTAAACATTGTCGTGATTGCCGGCGCAAAGAATTTTGCACTGATTACCATGAATTGATTTTTCCTGGCGAGGCGTAATCATAACCTCCCGGGTAACCATTGACAAAGCCTTTCCGCTCATTTATAGTTTTCTTTAAGGAGTTACAAATGATAAAAGAAGCTATTTCCACATCCAATGCTCCGGAAGCTCTCGGTCCCTATTCCCAGGGAGTTAAGACCGGTAATTTTCTGTTTCTGTCAGGTCAGATCGGAATCGATCCTGCCACCAAAAAATTGGTCGAAGGGGGAGTTCAGGCTCAAGCCGAACAGATCTTCAAGAATATCTCGGCAGTTTTGGCCGAAGGCGGGGCGACTCTGGACAATGTTGTCAAAGCTACAGTTTTTCTAAAAGACATGGGAGATTTCAAAAAAGTCAACGAAATCTATGCGCAGAAGTTTCAGAAACCGTATCCTGCCAGATCCGCGGTGGCGGTTCGGGAACTTCCATTGTCAGTGGATATCGAAATTGAAGTGATTGCAGTTTTAGGATAAATCCCCTTTCAAAAATCAACAGTTGTACCTGCTCCGGTTTCCATCACCCTGCGGTAATCTAATTTCGCTGCCGCGGAGTTCTGGATGGCGAGGCCGTTTGATTTGAAGACCGTGATGGTTTCATCGCCGGTGCGCCCGGGCACTGTTTTTTTAGAGAACATCTGTCATGTTTGAATACATGGATTTATTGCAGATTGAAGATTTAACTCTGTCTGCCGGTATTGCGGGCGAAAACTGCGGGTTGCTTTTGGATTCGGTTTCTTTGAGAATCCGGGAGAATCAGATTACCTGTCTTGTGGGAGAATCGGGGGCCGGCAAGACATTATTGGGGAGAACGATCGTGTCGCTCCTTCCCCCGGAGATTTCAGTTGTATCTGGAACATTCCGGTTTCGCGGGGCGCCGATGGATCTATGCCGTTTGCGCTCCTTGAGGGGAAACTCGATTTTGTTCCTTCCGCAGGAAGCATCGTCCTCTCTCAACCCTGTCTTGAAAATAAAGCGGCAATTCACGGATTTTGGGAAGCATTCACAGGAAGATATGATAGCCGTGTTGGCGCGATTTGGATTCGACGATCCGGAGCGGATCCTTCTATCCTACCCCTGCCAGTTGAGCGGCGGTGAGGCGCAGCGATGTCTTCTCGCTATGGCGGCGCTGGCGAAACCAGAGTTACTGATTCTCGATGAACCGTTGCGTTCTCTGGATGAGGATTTGCAACTTCAAGTGGCAGGATTTATTCAGGCTTTGCAGCGGGAGTCGGGGATAACTGTGTGTGTCATTTCCCACAATGTGCGCGTGATGATGGGGATCTGCCATTACATCTACGTCATCCTCCAGGGAAAGATCGTTGAAGAAGGAACGCCGGAGCGAATGCTCGCTGCGCCCGAGCATCCATATACCGCCGGAATTGTACGGCTTTTGGGGAGTTATAGGTAGAGGCTCCGATAATTGGACCGGTATCCGGTTGATATTTAATCAGGGTTGTGCTATAAAAAATTTCAAGGATTGATGAAAAAAATAGTGAAACCATATAGATTTGTGATGCATGGAAGTAATGGATAATAAAGAGAAGACCGGGCTCAATCGGATGATTGTCACAGTCGTGGATGAAGTGATCGACCATCTTTATCCAGTCGAAAGGTTTTCGAGATCAATGTTTCCCGACATTTACGAGGTGCTGAGGGATTTATTTTTCCGCCGGTTCCAGGTGCCAGCCCATTCGGGCGGAGCCGCTGACGAGGACATTGTTCGAGATCAAGCACTCAGGATTCTCGATTTCAAAAATTTACTGGCCGACAACCCCCATACAGTAGTGCTTCTCTACCGGTATAGTATCGAAAAATTCATCAAGATGAAATACTCGTTACGGGAGGAAGCGGAGGATATGGTTCAGGAGGTTTTGGCGAGGCTATTGAATAAAAAAATGGACCGTATCCGGGAAAAATATGATTTTAATTATCAGGAAATGCCGTCTTTTAAATCCTATTTGATGGTGACGGTCCGTAATATTTGTATAGATATCATCCGTGAACGGAATGCCCGGCTGTTGACCGCCGGCGGTCTGGAACCAATAGATGATATCATGGATGCCCAGGGGCATAAAGATGTCTCCAGGAGGCTATTGATAGAAGAGGAGCTGAGCTTTTTCGGCACATTATTGGATATGTACTTTCAAGTGAAACCAAAATTGGAACTGTGTTTGAAGCTGAAATTCAGGGCGCAGGTACAGCGCGATGTCTTGTTGCGCGATTTTCCCGGTTTGGATGACAATAGTATCGCCGTTTTGACCGCAGATTACCGGTTGGTGAAAGACAAAAAAATGTTTGCCCGGGTGAATGATGTATTCAATCAATTGGAACAGAAAAAAAAGAAGAGCGATTCGTTGCGAAAGTGGATCGATGTCAAAGTGGATGAACTGCTCGCCCATTTAAACAACTCACACCGCGCCCCGTTGTACGATGTAGAAAAATTTGCCGATTTAGTCCGTTTTTATTATCAATGACCGTAAAAGAAGGAAGAGGATGCTATGGATTTAACAAAAACTTCATTATTTGAGGATGGGCACCTCGGCGATGTGGGTACCGGCCTGTATGTAGACGCGTTGCTGAATAAAGAGCTTGCGAATCTGGATGCAGATGTGCGTTTTCATGTTCAAGAATGTCCTGCATGCAAGGATAAAATTCTAGAAATATACTCCTTTTTGAACGATACCAAAAGGCTGGAGAAACCGTTCCCAATGCCGGGATTTCTCAAAGAGGCCGCCGGCCGGTCAAAGCCGGGGATTTTGCCGGGCTATCTCAAGCGGATGGCTGCGATTTTCTTTTTTGTGGCAATTTTTCTGGGCGCGTATTTCTGGATGCTGCAGGATGGAATGTTGCGGGAAGGCGTCAATCCGCTGCCTGGCGACCGGACGCAGCAAGACGTTTCGGCGACTTCCGGCAAAATGGATAATGAGGGAATTCAGGCAGCGCCGATTCACGTCGTACCAAAAATGACAAAACCGGTTCCGGAAGGAGTAAAAAGAAATTTCAGGATCAACCGGAATCTCGAGTACATGATCGGCAGTAATTATCGCAGTAAATCGGTCGAAGTGATGACTCCCGCCAATGGAGAAACTCTGGAGGGGAGGATCCACTTTTCCTGGAAGGCCCTGTCGAAAGATGCTCTTCTGCTGAAAATTTTGAATAACCGGAACGAAACCCTCTATACTTATCCCATCGACTCAGACAAGGAACGAACCGTGTTCGAGTTTGAAGAGCGGCTAAAGCCGGGATTGTACTATTGGAAGCTGGAATCGGGAGTCGATCTGGTTCATGTAGGGAAATTCATTCGCGGCGCCTCTACTTCCCCAAAAGAATAAAGCCGCTCCAATATTTAGGAAACGCGGTAAAAGGATCCTGGATCATGCGAAGCTTTGCCTGGCGCAAAGCGGAGGGGAATCTGGATTTATTGAGGACATTCCTGTAAAATTCCACCATAAGAGCGGATGTCGCTTTGTCTTCGATTTTCCACAACGAAAAGATGATATTTTGCGCGCCGGAATAGAAGAAGCCGCGGTGCATCGCCATCATCCCCTCACCGTCGATCAGCTTTCCGATACCGCTTTCACAACTACTCAAAACGATGAGCCTGGCGTTCAAATTGAGATTGTAGGCTTCGCTGGAGAAGAGGATGCCGTCATTTTGCAATCCATCATCATTGGGCCGGGCGAACACAAGGCCGGACATCGCCGGATTGTTCATATTCTTCAAACTGTGGGTAGCGATGTGCACGATGCTGTATTGTTCCATGTCGATTGATTTGAAGGCGTCCTCGGTTGCCTGGCGGTGAAAAAATCCGGTGGCGTTTCCTGAATTGCCTTTGAACATCTCGATGATATTTCTTAACTCCTGTTCGGTGGCCGGGAGTTCTGAAAAAATATCCTGATGGATAACCAGGCTCCGCGCCTCTGTATCATCGTCATCTTTACCGGAACGGAGTGTGGAGGTATCGATAACATATCCCTCTTTGGATTGGTCGCTAAAAATAGGGGCGAACCCGATGAATCGCTGCTCGCTGTCCACTAAGGGTGCTTCGAGGCTATATAGCCATAGTCTGGCGGAATAGTGGTAGCTGAATTCATATCGTTTTACCAGGTAGTCCATTTGTGAGAAGTTCCCGGCGTTTCCGGAATGAGGGCTGGAGATGAAGGTCTCGAAAGGAATGAAATACAATTTCCCATGAGGGATAATAATGAGTTTACCTGAAGGGGGGATAAATTCCGTTACCGGCGCCATTATCTTCTGGTACAAAGTTTGGCTTAACTCCACAAATGTTTTTTCTTCAATTTTTTTGATCGCATTGTAGAAGGTTTCGATGTTGGCTTCGAAAGCCTGTTCTTTGGGGACATCGATGGCTTCGAATTGGTCCGCCATGATAACGAAGATGAAGATGTTTTTTTCGCCGACAAAGTATTCCACAATCACGGTATCCGGCGATAGTCTGCTTTGAATTTCCTCGAGGGAAATGGGCGGGTACTTGTATTTCAATTGGTAGTATTTGTTGTAATTTTGGTCGAAATATTCAATGAGCTTTTGATACTCGTCGCTTGTCCCATAATATTTTTTTTCCAGCTCCTGGTATTCGGAAGTATCTTTTTTTAAGCTAGCTTGATATTCTCTCTCGAGGTCGGTTTCGTAAACGACCAGTTGTTCTTTTAGTTTCCGTTCTTTTTCCAGCAGGTCCGGAGGGATACCTGAAAATTCCCGGGCCCTGGATTCGTAAAGAGCCTCGGTGAGTACCGCGGCTTTGCTCTTTTCGGATACTTCCAATGCGGTGATCTTGTATTTGTCCTGTCCGGTAATGGTGTAGAGGTTCATGGCAGTCTGGATCGCCTGGTCGAATATGGTCTGGCACTTTTCGCCGAAGTAGAGCTTGTAGTCTTCCGATTTATAATGCACACGGATTTTTTCGATCAACTGGACCGACAGCAGATATGTATTCAGCGAAAAATCCAGGAAATGATTTTTGTCCGGTTGATAGGCAAATAGAATCGAGAGTGCTTCGGCTTTGGCGGCCAGAAGCTTGAGTAGCGTTTCATGCGCGAACCGGCCTTCGATGGAGGGATTCTGGTAAATATCGTTCCCCGTGATTCCGGGGACTGTCGCTCCTATACCCGCTTGAAAATATTTCAACGCTTCTTCCAGTTTTTCTTTTGCCAGCATAACCTTGCCCAATTGGTAGTAGGTGTCGGCCAGGCCGGGATGTTTTTGACCCAGCACCTTTTTTTTGATACGCAATGCCCGCTGGAGGTAATCTACGGCTTCTTCCCTATCCCCTTTCAATGCGAGGCAAATGCCGATATTATGGTAATTATTGGCTAGAGGCAGGTTATCTTCCCCCAATATCTCCAACCGGCTGCGTATCGATTTTCCAAAAAAATCCAGGGCCCGCTCATAATCGCCCTCATACGTAAAGATGATGCCGATATTTTCATATATATCAGCCACCAGAGGATGGTGGCCGTCTTTATTGAGGGCGAGCGCCTTGCTGAAGAAGTTTTTAGCCTGGTTGAAATTTGTTTTTTCAAATTCGCCCTTATCCATCATTTTGTAGTTTTTTACCATATCGAAAAAGCGTAGTCCCACCATAAACCTGATTTTGATGAATAGGGATTTATTGTAGTATTCCTTGCCTTTGACACTATCTCCCATGTTCCAGTAAACCTGGGAAATTCCGTTGTAAAGCTTCGCTACCTGGGGGTGCTGGGTTCCCTGAATGCGCAGGCGAATCTCCAATGCCTTTTTATATGATTCCAGGGCGCCATCAAAATCCCCTTTGGTCAGGAAACCATGGGCCATTTTCTGGTAATTGGCGGCGATGTCCAATTGTTTGAGACTGGAATAGGACATCGCCAACTTCATCGCGGAATCCAGATGTTTGATGGCTATGTCGTATTTGTCCATTTTTTGAAAGTTTTCGCCGATTTTGATGTGGTTGCGGATGACTTCTTCCCAATGGCCGGTTTCACTAAACAGATTGATGGCCTTTTCCAGGTAATAATTCGAATTGCTGTAAAGGGTTTTTTCGGCTAGATTTTCTGCCTTTTGGGTAAGAGTATCACCTTCGATATTCGGAGGCGTTGTGATCTGGATATCCGGCTGCTTGACACACCCGCCAAAACCGAGTATTACGATCAACGTAAAATAATAGAGTTTTCTTAGTTTTTTTTTCATTCACGATAATTATATACAGATAAAATCAAGTTTTTCAACCGTTTTCCCCGTATTTCTTTATAAGGCCGCAAACTTTGTCGGCGGGCAGCCTGAGGAACATCCGGGAGATTGATTATGCAGGAATTTAGTGTTAGAATGTATTTTTATGAATTAATGGACACCCGCTTGAATATTGAAAAAAACGAAATGAGGGGACATGCGAAACCATGATGAAAGTTAGATTTGCTCCTTCGCCGACCGGCCACCTCCATGTTGGGGGCGCCCGCACCGCGTTGTTTAACTACTTGTTTGCCCGCAACCAGGGGGGCTCATTCGTTCTGCGGATCGAAGACACCGATATGGAGAGGTCCAGTACCGAGATGGCTGAGGAAATACTCGAAGCCATGAAATGGCTTGGCCTCCAATGGGATGAAGGCCCCTATTTCCAGTCGCAACGGTTCGATAAATACAAACGAACGGCTGACGAACTACTGCAAAAAGGGCATGCGTACCGTTGCTTTTGCGCGCCTGAAGAGATCGAGCTCCGTCTCGGGGAAACCCAGGACGGGAAGAGGGTTAACTGGATGTACGACCGAAAATGCCTGCGTTTGTCCCCGGAAGAGATCCGGGAAAAACTCGACAT